>NZ_JALBGZ010000416.1:0-5745 GCF_023006515.1 Bradyrhizobium sp. PRIMUS42 | reverse complement strand
ACCTTTCGGCGCGCAGCCCGGCGGGCGAGGTCGTGACGATTCCCTGGCTCGACGGGCACGCGTTGCAGGGCTACTTCCTCCCTGCGCCGTCGGGAAGCGGCCAGGCGCCGACCGTGATCTGCATCGGCGAGCCCGGCCACCGCAAGGAGGAGTTCCTGTTCAAGCTCGTGCCGCATGCGCGCGAGCGTGGATTCTCGATGCTGGCGCTTGATCTGTTCGGCGACCAGCGCGACGATTTTATCGATGCGCTGCTGCGGCGGAGCGATCTCGAGAGCGCGATTCCCTGCGTCATGGACTATCTGGAGGCGCGCAGTGACGTCGATTTCGCGCGCGTCGGAATCATCGCCGACGGCTGGGGCTCTTCCTTCGTGGCGCGTGCGGTGATGCAGGAGCCGCGGCTTGCCGCCGCCGTCTGCGATGGCGGCCTGTGGGACCTGCACGAGCGGGCCTACTTTGCCAGCCGATTCGCGATGAGCGACCTCAGCATCGTGCCGGTGCCGCATGCGCCGCTGATGGCCTCCAGCGCCGACTGTCCGGTGCTGATCACGCTCGGCGAGGACGGCTGGCTCAAGGCCGACCGGGCGCGTCAGATCGTCCAGAACCCCCGGCTCGGCAGCTCGAACGTCATGTTGAAGGTGTTCACTGCGGCCGAGACCGGTGCGGAGCAGGGCCATGCGGACAATCCGAGCCTTGCCAACGAATACATCTTCGACTGGCTCGAATCGCGGCTCGGCGCCGCTGCCCGGCGGATCTGAGCGCCGCTAGAAGTCGAGCGAGATCCGGACGCAGGCCTTCTCGAGGCGATTCTTCAGCGTCGCGAGCTTGGTGGTGAATTCCGTCAGTTCGTTCTCGTCGAACTCCTGGAAG
Source organism: Bradyrhizobium sp. PRIMUS42 (assembly GCF_023006515.1). Classification (NCBI taxonomy): domain Bacteria; kingdom Pseudomonadati; phylum Pseudomonadota; class Alphaproteobacteria; order Hyphomicrobiales; family Nitrobacteraceae; genus Bradyrhizobium; species Bradyrhizobium sp. PRIMUS42. Next base: position 4,878 of record NZ_JALBGZ010000416.1, on the reverse strand, counting down.
ACGAATTCGCGGATCGTCTTGTACTGCTCGTTGAGGCTTGCGATGTGCTTCTGTGTCTTCTCGGCCAGCGACAATCGCACCACGCGGGCGTCGGTCGGCGAGGGGCGACGGCGCAACAGGCCCTTCTTCTCGAGCAGCTTGGACTGCGTGGTGATGAAGGACGGATCGACGTTGAGGAGCTTGGAGACGGCGTTGACCGGGATGCCATCGTCCTTGTCGAGGTCGGAGATGGCCATCAGGATCAGCCATTGCGGGCCGCTGATGCCGAGCGTCTTCGCCCAGAACTGACGCAATTCCTCCAGATGCATGTTGATCGACGATATCTCCCAGGTGAAGCGCCTGATGATATCCAGGTTGCCGATCGAGCGCATTCGCGCTCCTTCTTTCCTCGTCGCGGACACAGCGTCACTCCAGTGAACGATAGTTCAGGCCGGTGTTCGTTGAGGGCCATAGTCCACGCAAGCCTGCTCTGACGCAAGTGCAGAGCAGGGTAATCTCGTCATTAAAATTACAAAGATGATCTGCTCAGCGAGTGGGCCGGGAACATACGGTGTGGCGCGCGGGGCACAGGTGAACGAAACCATAAGGCTGATCTAATAAACTATTTTGATTAGCGAACGACGCACTGCATATTGTTCCCTGACGGTGGGGGGTACTCGATCGTCCCGTTGCAGGTGGTTCGCTCACGTTCCTCGCGTCGAAAAGCGGGGGTGTCCGAAAGCGGCCGAGCGGATTTGAGAGGCGGGGATCTGGGGGGCCTCACGGTCCGTCTCCGCAGAATGAGCAACTTGGAGGTTTTAAATGAAAGTGGTGAAGAGCCTTTTGCTCGGCACTGCGGCTGGTCTGATCGCCGTCGGTGGAGCCCAGGCGGCCGATCTTCCGGTCAAGGCCAAGGCAGTCGAGTACGTCAAGATCTGCTCGCTGTACGGCGCGGGCTACTACTACATCCCCGGCACCGACACCTGCATCAAGCTGGGCGGCTATGTGCGCGCCGAAGTGGCGCTCAATGCCGGCGGTAACTACAGCGCCCAGTACAACGGCGTGTTCGCGGCCAACAACCGCCTGACCAACTACTACTCGATGCGCGCTCGTGAAGATCTCAACATCGACACGCGCACCGCGACCGAATACGGCGTCGTCCGCACCTATTTCGACGCGGTCTTCACCTGGACGACCGGCAATTACGGCGGGACGGGTTCGGCCACGGGCGCGACGCAGTACAGCGGCACGATCGGCCTCAATGCGGCCGGCACCGGTCTCACCGGCTCGAGCGGCGGCAACGTCAACGGCACCGACGGCAACACCTCGGGCGGTGCGCTCGGCGTGTATTACGCCTTCATCCAGTTCGCCGGCTTCACCATGGGTAAGGCCGTGTCGCAGTTCGACGCGCCCTGGATCAACTATCCCGGCAACAACTTCGACCAGCTCGTCGGCGGCAGCGGCAGCACCAACGGCGTGGCGCAGTTCACCTACACGGCCGATTTCGGCCAGGGCATCACGGCCGCGTTCTCGGCGCAGGACCAGACGCAGGTCTTCCAGACCAGCCTCTGGAACACGGCGGGCATGTCGACCACGGGCGTGCTCGGCGGTGCGTACGGCTCCAACGCCATCGGCGGCAGCCGCTCGCCGGACCTCGTCGCGATGGTTCGTGTCGATCAGGCCTGGGGCCTTTTCCAGGCGTCGGTCGCCGCGCACGACAACCATGTCGCCTATTACGGCGCCAACGAAGCCACTGGTCATCCGGAAGACAAGTGGGGCTGGGCCGTTCAGCTCGCGTTGGGCATCAAGAACATCCCGACCGGCGCAGGCGACGTGATCAACATCTCGGGCGTCTACACTGAAGGCGCGAGCCGCTACAACTTCCAGGAGCTGGCCGCGACCAGCTACTCGATGTTCGGCAGCTCGAATGCCGCTTATCAGAGCATCGGTTTCGCCGGCGTGTCTGACGCGGTGTTCGCGCCCGGCGGCGGCCTCGAGCTGACCAAGACCTATGGCTTCCGGGGTGCCTTCACCCACAACTGGAGCCCGTACTGGAACACGGCGCTCTACGGCGCGTGGGCTGCGGTCAACTACAACGGCACCGCGAAGGGCCTGATCTGCGGCAGCGCCGCGTTCGCCACCCTGACCGGCACCTGCAACCCGGACTTCAGCATCGGCCAGGTCGGCGTCATCACCCGCTGGACCCCGGTGAAGAACCTGACCTTCTCGGCTGACTTCACCTACAGCCATCTCGATCAGAAGTATTCGGGTGCGATCACGACCGCAGCGCTGACGGGCGTCGCCAAGCCGGCGGCGACCTACGAGCTGAAGGACCAGGACACCTACAGCCTGCTGCTGCGCGCCCAGCGCAACTGGTAAGCTTTCGGGTTCTTCGATGCGACACAGCCCCGGCGGGAGACCGCCGGGGCTTTTTTTGCGCGGACTTTCGGAAATCCCAATGGCCCGTGCAGCGGACGAGGACGTGCCATGCGCTTCAACCGTCCTCGAATTAATTTACTTACATGAGCTACTAAGCTATATAGCTTTCAGCCAGATACGAAAGTTGCGGCTCTTAGCTTCATGCTAAGCCTCCAGAAACCTCCGGTGATGCCCCGCCGGAGGTTTTTCGTTTTGGATGGGCTTCAACCGCGCATGACGCGGGCGCGTGCGTTCGGCCGGTAGGCGAGGCGGCTGTGGCCGGCGCAATAGGGCTGGCCGTCGGGCGCGGAGTTGCCGCAGAAGCAGAAATCCTCGGCGCCGGGCGTCGAGATCGGCCAGCGGCAGCGGTTCTCGGCAAGCTCCAGCAGCGAGCAGCGATTGGCGTCGTCGATCGGACCCGTCACCACGGGGGCGTCGGTCTCGCCATAGATCGTGGCGAGCATCTCATATTGCAGCCGTGGCACGGCCCTCGATGCCCGCGCCAAGCCCCGCTCCTGAACCTTGCGGTCGTCATTCGTCCGGCCACGCGTCAGATTGAGGCGAGACAGCTTGCCGATCACGGCGTTGCGGCTGACGCCGATGTCGGCGGCGATCTCGCGGCAGGAGAGGCCGGCCTCGAAGTGCCGCTTCAGAAGTTCGATGCGTTCGTCGGTCCAGGTCGGGGAGAGAACAGGCATGTGTAACGGTCCCAGGTTGCAGATGTGGCCATCCGCTTCTCGAAATCCGTCCGCTTCACGTTCGGCGCGCGCTCACGTCCTGCCATTGTCGCGGATCGACAAAAGTCCGTCCTTGATGGCGAGACGGATGCCTTCCTCGATCAAGGTACGCGCGACGCCGGGAACGCTGGTGCCGTGGGTGCCCTGTCTCACCAACTTCTCCAGGTAGGTGATGGTCGAGAGCGCCAAGGTTACGGGAATACGGTCAGTCTCGGCTTTTTCGGTGGCCATGGCCTGAACGCTAGCCTCTTACTCAGGTACATAAAAGTAACGATTAAGACTCTATTTAGGTTCGGGGACGGAAGTCAAATGCAGCCTGAGCTTGACGCTCAGTGTGTTGGAATCGCACAGGAAATCAGACACGACTGGGATCGCCGCGCGGACGACCGGCGGCGGCGTGGCGTCAACAGGTCGGGGAACGGTGGCCGGGCTCAGCCGTGCACGAGCGCCTTTTCGATCATGCAATGGATGCCCTTGGCGCCGTTGACGGTCTGGGTCACCCGCAGATCGGCCGCCAGGCTGCACAGCGTGTAGGCGTCCTCGCGCGACAGGTTTCGCTTCTCGCCGAGCAGTGCGATCATGTCGCGCAGCGCGCGCACCACGCATTGGTCGAGGTCGGGGTCCATCGCCATGGTCATGTAGTGGGTCGCCGTCTCGGCGCGGGGATAGTCGAACCGGAGGTCCTTGCGCAGCGTCAGGCGGAAGCGGCCCTGGAGCGCAGTCTCGATCGCGGTGACGCAGACTTCGCCGTCGCCTTGCACGCCATGGCCGTCGCCGCAGGAGAACATCGCGCCCGGCACGAACACCGGCAAATAGAGCGTCGCGCCGGCACCTAACTCCTTGTTGTCGAGATTGCCGCCCATGGCGCGCGGGATCAGCGAGGAGATGCGGCCCCAACTCGGTGGCGGTGAAACGCCCATCACGCCGAAGAACGGTTTGAGGGGCAGATCGAGGCCCCACGGCATGCGGCCGACCATCCTGATACGGTCGAGCGGGATGTTGAGGATGCGCGTCTCGTGGAAATCGTCGGGCAGGGTGCCGGACAACGGCTTGATCATGTTCCAGCCCCAATCCTGCCGGAGCTGAACGTCGAGGATCTCGACCGCGAGCACGTCGCCGGGCTCGGCGCCTTCGACCGCGATCGGGCCGGTGAGGATGTGGCCGGGCAGCATGCGCTCGTTGTCGGCGTGAACCTCGTGCATCTCGGGCGGTATATGAAACTTGTCGCGGTCGGGCAGCATGTCGGGGCCGCCGCTGATGGTGTCGACCGTTACCTCATCGCCGCTCGCGATGGTGAGGACGGGCTTGAGCGCGGCTTCGAAGAAGCCCCAATGGCAGGTTTTGGGGCTGGAATGCAGGTGGTGATGGGTCATTTGCCGCGTCCGGTCACTTTCATCAGGCCGGGCTTGACCCGGCGATCGATCCTCTTTCAAGAAGATTTCCGAGGATCGTCGGGCAGGTCAAGCCCTGCGCAGACTGCAAGATCATTCCAGCGAGGCTTCCCTGTTTTTCGTTCTGTCCAAGACCCTCGGCGCCGCGCTGCTGCCGATCAACCTTCTGGTCGAGCTCGGCATCCTGTCGCTGGTGCTGATGGCGACGCGCTTTGCCGCGCTCGGCCGCAAGCTTGCCGTGACCACGCTGGTGCTGCTGGCGCTGGCGGCGTTCTCGCCGCTCGGCAATCTCCTGATCTATCCGCTTGAATCGCGCTTTCCCGCGTGGGACGCCTCGCGCGGCGCGCCCGACG
>NZ_JALBGZ010000415.1:0-5746 GCF_023006515.1 Bradyrhizobium sp. PRIMUS42 | reverse complement strand
GACGCGCTCGGCGATCCCCTGTTCGTGCGATCCGGCACCGGCATCCGTCCGACCCAGCGCGCCGTGGTGCTGTGGGAGCCGATCGGCGAGGCGCTGGAAAGCGTCCGTGGTGCGCTCGACGAACAGGTGTTCGATCCCGGCCGCGCGCAGACCGAGTTCAGCCTGTCGATGTCGGACTACGTCGCCTCGCTGGTGATGCCGAACCTGCTCGGTCATCTCGGCAAGGTCGCGTCCAAGGCACGCGTCCACACCGTGCCCAACACCGTCATCGAGATCGCCGACCAGCTCGAGAACAACCGGGTCGACTGCGTGCTTAGCGTCTATGTCAACGAGGCGCAGCAGCCGGCCGCCATTCGCTCGCGCTCGCTGTGGACGGTCGACTATGCCTGCTTCATGCGGCGCGGCCATCCGCTCGCCGCACAGAAGCGGCTCAGCACGCGCACTTTCCTCAACGCGGGTCACGTCGATGTGAGCCTCGCGGGCAAGACCCTGCCGTCCTACGACCTCTTCCTCGCCTCGCGCGGGCTGTCGCGCAACCTGGTTGCGACCGTCAATCACTACAGCGCCGCCTACGAGGTCGTGCGCCAGTCCGACCTCATTGCCGTGCTGCCGAGCGACCTGCGTTCGCAATCAAGGCATGCGCCGTTGCTGCACGCCCTGCCGCTGCCGCTCAAGGCGCCGCCGCGCATCGTCAGCCTGTTCTGGCACCAGCGCAACGACACCGTGCCGGCGCAGCGCTGGCTGCGCGAGACCCTTGTCGAGATGTTCGCCGAATCCGACTAAACGCGCGCGGGCCTGACGCGATCCAAAAAGGAAACGGTGCGTTTCTCGAAGCAGCATTGTTGCATCGACCAGCACGGCCTAGCTCCACCGTAAGCAATCCCCTCCTACAGTGACAGGCGCAGGCTGCGCCCAGAGACCTCATCAATGACCGCACCGCTCGAATTCGGCCTGGATACCTTTGGCGACGTCACCACGGACGCTTCAGGCGCCATGCTTCCCCACGCGCAGGTGATCCGCAACGTCGTCGACGAAGCCGTGCTGGCCGACGAGCTCGGCCTCGACTTCATCGGCCTCGGCGAGCATCACCGATCTGATTTCGCGATCTCCTCGCCGGAGACCGTGCTCGCTGCGATCGCATCGCGGACCAAGCGCATCCATCTCGGCTCGGCCGTGACGGTGCTGAGCTCGGACGATCCGATCCGCGTGTTCCAGCGCTTTGCCACGCTCGACGCGCTGTCGAACGGACGCGCCGAGGTGATCCTCGGCCGCGGCTCGTTCACCGAATCCTTTCCGCTGTTCGGCTTCGACCTGCGCAAATACGAAGAGCTGTTCGAGGAGAAGCTCGATCTGTTTGCCGCGCTCTTGTCGCAGAAGCCGGTGACCTGGGAAGGCAAGCTGCGTCCGCCGCTGCGGGACCAGCTGGTCTATCCGCCGGTCGAGAACGGCCGGCTTAAAACCTGGATCGGTGTCGGCGGCAGCCCGCAATCGGTGGTGCGCGCCGCGCATTACGACTTGCCCCTGATGCTCGCGATCATCGGCGGCGATCCCGCGCGCTTTGCGCCCTTCGTCGAGCTCTATCACCGCGCCTTCAAGGAATTCGGCCGACCTGCGCAGCCGATCGGCGTGCACTCGCCCGGCTACGTCGCCGAGACCGATGAAGAGGCGCGCGAGCAGCTGTGGCCGGACTACAAGGCCATGCGCGACCGCATCGGCAAGGAGCGCGGCTGGCCGCCGATGGGCCGCGACGAATTCGTCAACGAAGCCGAGCACGGTTCGCTCTATGCCGGCTCGCCGGAGACCGTCGCGCGCAAGATCGCCAAGACGGCGAAGGCGCTCGGGATCTCGCGCTTCCAGTTGAAATATTCGGCGGGTCCCCTGCCGCACGAGAAGCTGATGAAGAGCATCGAGCTTTATGGCCGGAAGGTGGTGCCGATGGTCAGGGAGATGATGGGGTAGCTGTTAGGCTTCAGTCCGTCTCCGCCCTACGGGCTTCGCTGGACACCACGCTTTGCCCTTCTGGCTTCACGTGGCCGCGCCACGCGTAGCCCGAAGGGCGAAGCATGGTGGGGGAGGCAGGACTCGAACCTGCGAAGCCATGAGGCGGCTGATTTACAGTCAGATTGCAGCTATGAAGTGAATGGAATTGGGAAGCACCCTTCGCGTGAAACGCCGTGTTTTGCTTGACTAGCTGCGAAGGGGTGCGAAGAGCCTCGAAGGTGGGGTGCGAAGGGGCAATTGGCACAGCGGCAGGAGTCGAACCTGCATCGTCCCGACCACATATAGTGACGAACATCGAGGGCTTTATCCAGTTAAGCTACGCTGCGGTGAGAGAATGCATAGCGGAACGGTCCGCACCTCAGTTGACGCTAAGTACAAGGGGAGGCGGTACTAGCCGTCAATTCCAAACTTGCGCGCCGCACGCCGTGTCTTGCCCAATTCGATTTCCAGCGAATTCGCCGTTGAGATTTGAGTTTCCATAAGGTCATTGAAATCTTCCTGCTTCTTTGGATGCCAGCTTGAAATCGCTTCTTTGAACATGGTGGCTATTTGCTCGGAATTCAGTTGGTCCAGATATACTTGGTTTGGTCCGTAGGCTTTGTTGGCCGCCTCGTATTGGTCGGCCTCGTCTTCAAGCCGAAGCGCCAACAACTGTTTGGCCATCGGCGAAAGCCCGGGAAATCGCGCCATCGCCGCGTACGTTTTGATGTTGATTTGAGCCACCCTAGTTTTGTTTTTCTGAGTGACAAAGTTGTCATCGGGACTAACTTCTTCCTCGCCGTCCCGGTCCCATTGCTTACGTTCATCACTGCGGGCGTAACGATTGATTGCGCCCGACAAGCTTTCTTCGGCTTGACCGCTCACCGCCTCAAAAAGAAAGCTGCAAAGGTCGGCAAACTGCGAACCGGGGGTGGTCACTAATTTTGGCCCATTCCACATCGTACACATGTGGTGAGCGTATTCGACGACGGTGGTGCGCGAGTCATTGCCGGATAAGAATAACGCTTTGAATGGTCCGTACAGATTTAGATTGATCTTGGCCTCTACAATTTCCCCGACGCCCGCGCACATTCTAAGTTGGCCGATCAGTTCACTAAGGTGCAGTGGTCGTTCCCCATACGGATGGTAGACCCTCCAAAAACCGTCAAATTCGCTATCCAAAAGTTGGTTGGCCTTTTCGATTGCTTCCGCCGCCTTGAGAGTTGCCTTAATCGCGTTCGTCAGGCGTTCCTGCGTTTCTCTTGCTTGGCGATCCTTTCGGGGCGAGGCCGCAGTGATGTGAAAGTCTCCATGACAATCATCTATCATGCGAAACAATCCGGCCAGATTATCCCGGTCGTTGAAGAGCCGAAGAATTGACGGGAGGAGGCTAGTCAACCGAGTACAGAACGCCTTGTTTTTCTTTATCTCTCTCGCAGCTTCGGCGTCTGTGATATCGGCGCGAACCAACGCGCTGAGTGAGTAACCCGTCAGGTAATCAGCATCTGGTACCAGCGTCTCCGCATAGGCCAGCGCCTCTTCCTTCTTGTGGCCATGCCTCACTGAGCGTAGGGCGACCCTCACATCCTCGCGGGTGAATTCGTCACGGCGAAGCATCAGTTCAAGCTCGTCGTCGTCAACGAAGCGCATTAGCGGCTCGCGTGGCGTTCTAGCGTGCGTCACGGTTAACGGCTCGTCCCTTTTCCGTCACGACGGAAGCATACGGGGAGTCAAACCGGTTCAGAACAGGCGGCGCACTCTTTACGGGACTTTTCCCGGGATGTTCGCCTCCGGGATTCTCACAAGGCGCGAACTAATGGAGGTCAGGGCCGCACCAAAGGACGGGATGCTTCCCATACGCTTCCCAGCTATGGGGCGCTCAGAGGCACTGGGAAGCTTGTCAGGCTAACTCATTGAAAAGATTGGTGGGGGAGGCAGGACTCGAACCTGCGAAGCCATGAGGCGGCTGATTTACAGTCAGCTCCCTTTGCCACTCGGGACACTCCCCCGCTCGACGGCAGCACAATCGGGCCGGACCTTGCCGGCGACCGAAGACGGCCATGGAACGTGAAGGCCGCGACAGCCCGGATGGGGGCGCGACCGGGCGCGTTTATGGGCGATGCGGTGGGGCAAAGTCAACCGAGGCGAACAGCTAAAATCGTCCCTGAAGCCAGCCAAATTGCCATATTCCGGGACCCGTGACACAAGCGAGCCCATGAAGGATCGAAAATTCACCCCCAGGGGTCCCCGCGGCGGGGCTAAGCCCTTCAATCGGCCCGGGAAATCGGCCGGCCGGCCGGCCTGGCGCGACCGTGATTCGCACCCCGACGGGCCTGTCATCCTCTACGGCTGGCACACCGTCACCATGGCGCTGGCCAATCCGGAGCGACGGATCCGCAAGCTGACGCTGACCGAGAACGCCGCGAAGCGGCTTGCCGACGAAAATATCGAGACCAGCGTCACCCCCGAGATCGTCCGGCCCCAGGAGATCGACCGCCTGCTGTCGCCCGATGCCGTGCACCAGGGCCTGCTCGCCGAGGCCGATCCCCTGCCCTCGCCTGATATCGAGACCCTGACGCAGGAAGGCATGGTGCTGGTGCTCGATCAGATTACCGACCCCCATAATGTCGGCGCCATCCTGCGCTCGGCGGCCGCCTTCGCGGTCAAGGCGATCGTCACCACCGCGCGCCACAGTCCGGAAGCGACCGGCGTGCTCGCCAAGGCCGCCTCCGGCGCGCTGGAGCTGGTGCCGATGGTGACCGTACAAAACCTCGCGCGTGCGCTCACCACGCTGAACGACCTCGGCTTCCAGACCGTCGGCCTCGACAGCGAAGGCAGCGAGGACCTCTCGGACGTCGCACTGCGCGAGCCGCTCGCGCTCGTGCTTGGCGCCGAAGGAAAAGGCCTGAGGCAATTGACCCGCGAGACCTGCAGCGTCGTGGCGCGGCTCGACATGCCCGGCGAGATCAAGAGCCTCAACGTCTCGAACGCCGCCGTGCTCTCGCTCTATGTCGGCGCGAGCCGGCTGGGGCTGATGAAGCGATAGCGGCTTCGCGTCACAACAAAAAACAAAACGCCCGTCCGCATCGCGGACGAGCGCTTCGCGAACTCGACCGATCAGAGATCAGTAATAGCGGCGCAGCGCGCGGTGGCCGCCGTAGTACGGCATGGGCGCGTGGCGGTGGGCGTAGCCGTAGCGCGGACCGTGGCCGTAGTGCACGCGCGGCAGATAGCCGTAGCGCGGGCCGTAGCCGTAGCGGTACGGACGGTAGTGCGGGCGGTGATAGGGAGCCACGGCGGCGCGATAGCCATAACCGTAATTGGCGGGCGCGACGACCGCGTCTTCACGGTAGGTCGGATACGGCGCGAAGGCGCCCGGGCCGGTGTAGGTCGGGCCCTGGTTGACGTAATAATACTGCGTGGTCGGCTCGGCGAGACGCTCATAGGCGCCATAGCCGGCACCATAACCGTAGCCGCCGCAACCGGTGTTGCAGCCGGAATAGACCGGCGCAACCGGCTGGCATGGGTTGAAGCCGCAGGCCGCGGCCGGCGCGGTCGCGGCGAACATCACGGCAGCCGCCGCGACCAGTCCCGAAATCATCTGACGCATTACTCTCTCCTGTTGAATTCCGTTTGTTGGTTTTGACGTTTCTTAACCCGGCGGCCTGCCGGGTATCTCGGTGCGCGGCCGCGGTCGCGGTGGCCGCGGACGATCGTTGATCTCGGGCGCGAGGATCACCGGCGGCGGATCGACCGGGACATCCAT
>NZ_JALBGZ010000414.1:0-5748 GCF_023006515.1 Bradyrhizobium sp. PRIMUS42 | reverse complement strand
TGCCGCCATCACGGCGCGGCTGGGGCTGTGGAAACGGCGCAGCGCCCGCCAGATCAGCGAGCCCGGAACCGGCACGCGGGCGCGGACATATTCGGGAAAGCGGGTGTGGAAGCTGGTTGTGAACGGCAGCCTGCGCTGGCGGCAATAGCGGCGGACCATCAGGCCGATCGGCCCTTCCGTCGCGATGTGGATGCTGTCGGGCCGCGCTTCCTCGATCAGCTTGGCGATCCGCGCCGGGCGCGGCATCGCCAGCCGCACGTCGCGATAGCTCGGCATCGCGAAGGTGCGGAACGATTGCGGCGTCAGGAACGTGAATTCGACACCGAGCGTCTCGGCAGCGTCGGCGAGTTTGGTCAGCGTCCGAACCACACCGTTGACTTGCGGGTGCCAGGCGTCGGTCGCGACCAGAATGCGCATCAGGCGGCCTCTTCTATGCAGCTCTGGCTGCAACCTGCGGGACGGCTGCCGGCTTCTGCAGATGATCCGCCCAGGTGATGATCTCGAAATGACCGTCGTCGTGCTCCACGAGCGCGGTGCAGCTCTCGACCCAGTCGCCGCAATTCATGTAGCGAATGCCGCCCTCGTCGCGGATCACGGCGTAGTGGATGTGGCCGCAGATCACGCCGTCGGCGTCGTGGCGCCGCGCCTCGGCGGCAAGCGCCTGCTCGAACGCGCCGATATAATTGACGGCGTTCTTGACCTTCTGCTTGGCCCATTGCGACAGCGACCAATAGGGCACGCCGAATAAGCGGCGGAAGAAGTTGACGAAGCGATTCATCTGGATCGCGAAGTCATAGGCCTTGTCGCCGAGATGGGCGAGCCAGCGCGCGTTCTGCACCACGAGATCGAAGATGTCGCCGTGGATGACGAGATAACGCTTGCCGTCCACGCCGGTGTGGACGGTGTTCTCGACCACGTCGATGCCGCCGAAATGCGTGCCGTAATAGTTACGCAGGAACTCGTCGTGATTGCCGGGGATGTAGACGACCTTGGCGCCCTTGCGCGCCTTGCGCAGCAGCTTCTGCACGAGGTCGTTGTGGGATTGCGGCCAGTTCCAGCTCGATTTCAGCGCCCAGCCGTCGACGATGTCGCCGACGAGATAGATCGTGTCGGCATCATGATAGCGCAGGAAGTCGAGCAGAAGATCGGCTTGAGAACCGCGGGCCCCGAGATGAACGTCGGAGATGAACAACGTGCGAAAGCGCCGCTCCGGGCTCTCGTCACTCACATCGTAACTTCCCATGCGCCAGCCTGTAACAATGTCCCGTGACAGGGGGATGACTGATTGAACTTTTGAGGCACCTTCAGATACGAATCACGCCTTGCCTCGCCCACCCCGCGAATATCAGTCGCATGCGACAATCAGGCGACATGGCGCCGCAGGGGGTGCCTAGGGTCAGATTGACACTGGAAACCGCGAGAGCAGGTGCGCTCCCTCTCCCGCTTGCGGGAGAGGTTGAGCAAGCCCGCGTCAGTAGAACTTGTGGAAATGATGAATCGGGCCGTGGCCGCGGCCGACGCTGAAGCGGTCGGCAGCGCCAATCGCGGCGGTGATCCAGGCCTTGGCGTTGCGCACGGCGCTTCCGAGATCCTCGCCTTTGGCCAGCCCCGCCGCGACTGCCGAAGACAGCGAGCAGCCGGTGCCATGGGTGTTGCGGGTCGCAACGCGGGGCGCGGCGAGCGCGATCGTGTTGTCGGCATCGATGAGATAGTCGGTGCTCTCCCTGCCCTCGCCGTGCCCGCCCTTGATCAGGACCGCACGGCAGCCGAGCGCCAGCAGGCGCCGCCCCTGCTTTTCGATCTCAGCCTCGCTTGCCGCGATCGGCTCGTCGAGCAGAGCCGCGGCCTCCGGCAGATTGGGCGTGATCACGGACGCCAGCGGCATCAGCCTGGTGCGCAGGGCGTCGACGGCTTCGGACGCCAGCAGGCGGTCACCCGATGTCGCCACCATCACGGGATCGAGCACCACATGCCCCGGTTGCCAGCGCGAAAGCGCCGCCGCAATCGCATCGATGCTGGCGACCTGGGCCACCATGCCGATCTTCACGGCACCGACCTCGAGATCGGCGAACACGGCATCGATCTGCGCGGTGACGAAGTCGGCTGGCACGGCATGAATGCCGGTGACGCCGCGCGTGTTCTGAGCCGTCAGTGCCGTGATGGCGGAAGCGCCATAGACGCCGAGCGCGGCAAAAGTCTTCAGGTCGGCCTGGATGCCGGCGCCGCCGCTCGAATCGGAGCCGGCGATGGTGAGGGCGACCGGGGTCGTCATCGCCGGACACATTTGCTGGATACGGACACCGCCATGGCCTGTCCTAGCGCGACCGTGGAACACCGGCAAGCGCGCCGGGCCGCAGCCGACGGTGATTCGCGACACCGTGGCGCAGGCCGAATCAGGCGGACATTGCGGGCTTCGCCCCGCAATGGTGCGGGCTTGAAAATGCAACCGCGCCGGACCCTTGGTATAGTCGCGAACTGCTTCGCCGATGTGTGAGACGTCAGGTGGTGGAACCATTCACCGATGCTGCGGGCCGCCCCGGCCCACAAGCCGCCTGGAACGGAATCTTTGGGTGGAACGATGTGGGCCTTTTTTGAACGTCTCCTCGACTCGTCCATGCTTTCGCCGCACGGCATCTGCCTGTTATGGGAGCCTGAGCTGATCTGGCTTCACGTCGTTGCCGACGCCTGCATCGCCGCCGCCTATTTTTCGATCCCGTTCGCCCTCGCGATTCTGGTCACCAAGCGGCGCGACCTCAAATTCGGCTGGGTCTACTGGGCATTCGCGATCTTCATCATGGCGTGCGGCCTGACCCATGTGCTGTCGATCTACACGCTCTGGGTTCCGATCTATGGCATCGAGGGCATCGTCAAGGCGGCGACCGCGGTGGCATCCGTGGTCACGGCGGGCGCGCTCTGGCCGCTGCTGCCGAAGATCCTGACGATCCCCTCGCCGTTCGAGCTACGACAGGTCCAGGCCGCGCTCGAGGAGGAGGAAATCAAGACCCGGGACGCCACGCTGCTGCTCCAGCAGGTCAGGGACGCGCAGCGTGCGATGCGCGAGAGCGTGGCGCGCCTCACCGCAATCGTCGAGACCGCGGTCGACGGCGTCATCCTGTTGGATGCGCAGGACCGCATCCTGCTGTTCAATCCGGCCTGCGAGCGCTTGTTCGGCTACTCTGCCGACGAGGTGATGAGCCGCAACGTCGGGATGCTGATGCCCGAGGCGGGCGCCGGGCCCGACAGCCACGCGAGCTATTTCGCGACCGCGGGCGAGGCCATCGGCCTGCGCAAGGACGGATCGACCTTTCCGATGGACGTGTCGGTCGGCCAGGCGCGGCAGGACGGCGAATTGATCTTCGTCGGCATCGTCCACGACCTGACCGCGCGCAAGCTGACCGAGCAGCAGCTTCAGCAGGCGCAGAAGATGGAGACGGTCGGTCAGCTCTCCGGAGGCATCGCTCACGACTTCAACAATCTGCTCACCGTCATCATCGGCAACGCCGAGCACATGAGCGAGCAGCTCAAGGCTCGGCCCGATCTGCGGCGCTTTGCCGACGACATCTGCCAGTCGGGCGAACGGGGCGCCGAGCTGACGCAGCGGCTGCTCGCATTCAGCCGCCGCCAGTTGCTGCAGCCCCAGATGATCGATTGCCGCGGCCTGCTCGATTCCATGTTCAAGCTGCTCAAGCGCACCTTGCGTGAAGACATCGAGATCAGGACGAGCACCGGCCCCGGCACGATCGTGGCGTTTGCCGATCGCGCCCAGCTCGAATCCGCCGTGCTCAACCTCGCGCTCAACGCGCAGGACGCCATGCCCGCAGGAGGACATTTGACGCTGAGCACGGAGCTGACCGCGATCGACGAGGACTATTGCACCCTTCACCCCGAAGTCGCAGCCGGCGCTTACGCGTTGATCTCGATCACCGACGACGGCGAAGGCATGACACCTGACGTCAGCGCACGCGCCTTCGAGCCGTTCTTCACCACCAAGGACGTCGGCAAGGGCTCGGGCCTCGGCCTCAGCATGGTCTATGGCTTTGCGAAGCAATCAGGCGGCCACGTCTCGATCTACAGCGAGACCGGCCTTGGGACGACGGTCCGAATCTATCTGCCGCGCGCGGACACCGGACAATCGCAGGCCGACCTGTCCGATGGCGAGGACGCGGCGCCGCGAGGATACGAGACGATTCTGATCGCCGAGGACGATCCGTTCGTCCGTTCCTCCGTCATTCGCAGGGTGGAAGCGCTCGGATATCGCGTCGTTGCCGCGGTCAACGGCAAGGAGGCCTTGCAGCAGCTGCGCACTGACCCCGGCATCGACTTGCTGTTCACCGATATCGTGATGCCGGGCGGCATGAACGGCTGGGAGCTCTCCGATCAGGCGCGGCGGATTCGTCCCGGTCTGCCGGTCCTGTTCACCTCGGGCTACGCGCTGGAGACCCTGGTCGAGCAGGGCCGTGCGCCTGCACAGGCGATCGTGCTGACCAAGCCCTATCGCAAGGTCGAGCTCGCCCAGCGGCTCAGAGACGCATTTGCCGCGGCGGCCGTGACGTCCTGAATGCCCGATCGGCATCTGGCGGCCGGCAAGTCCGCTTGCTAAATCGTACCGGTTTTGGCCTATTAGCCGCCAGATACGCTTTCGGAGTGCCCGCGATGGTTCCTTTTTTCGTCCAGATCAAATGCAAGCTCGGACAGTCCTATACGGTCGCCAATGCGCTTGCCGAAGCCGAGATCGCTTCCGAGATCTACTCCACGGCCGGCCAATACGACCTCCTTGTGAAGTTCTACGTCGACAAGGACACCGACATCGGCCATTTCGTGAACGAGAAGGTGCAGGTGCTGCCGGGCATCCAGGACACCCTCACCATCATCACCTTCAAGGCGTTTGGCGCCAGCTGAGCTAACCAGCTTCCTTGCCGGCTTCCTTCCGCTTGGGCCGCGGCGGACCGTCCACCGGCGGCAGCGATTTGAGATAGTCCGCCATCGCCGCAAGGTCCTCGTCGGGCAGTTGCGAGGTGTTCTTGATCACACGCGTCATCGCGCCGCCGACGCTGTCGCCGTCGGGCAATTCGCCGTTTTTGAGAAAATAGGCAATGTCCTTCGCGCTCCACTCGCCGAGGCGCTTCTGCGTGATGTTGGGCACCCAGCCCTCGCCTTCCGGATTGGGGCCGCCGGCAAAGCGCTGGCCTTCGATGATGCCGCCGAGCGCGTTACGCGGGCTGTGGCATTCGGCGCAATGGCCAAAACTGTTGACGAGATAGGCACCGCGATTCCATTGCGGCGACTTCGTGCCGTCGGCAATGAGCGGCTTGTCGTCCAGAAACAGGAATTTCCAGATGCCGACGTTGCGCCGGATATCGAAGGGAAAGCGCATGTCATGGTCGCGCACCCTGCCGGTCACAGGCGGAAGCGTCTTCAGATAGGCGAAGAGATCGAGCACGTCCTCGCGCCTTGCGCGCTGATAGGACGTATAGGGAAAGGCAGGAAAATAATGCTGCCCGCCCGGCGAAACGCCGTGCATCACCGCGTTGACGAAGTCGGCGTCGGTCCATTTGCCGATACCGTCATTCGGATCGGGGGAGATGTTCGGCGCGTAGAACGTTCCGAACGGGGACTTGATCGCGACGCCGCCACCGAGCCTGACGCGATCGGGCTGGTCGGGAGTGGCATGGCAGGACGCGCAGCCCCCGGCGTTGAACATGGTCTCACCGTTGGCGAGGTCGGCCGCATGGGCCGGCGCATGGCCCG
>NZ_JALBGZ010000413.1:0-5762 GCF_023006515.1 Bradyrhizobium sp. PRIMUS42 | reverse complement strand
CTGGCGGCCCGCACGATGCAGCCGGCGCGTCGCCTGCACCTTCTTCAGCTCGCCCTCGAGCTTGGAGATGCGCTCCTGGATCAGGCGGCGGTCGGCCTCGATCTGCGTCTCGCCGGGACCGCCCATGAATCCGAAGCCGCCGCGCTGGCGTTCGAGATGGGTCCACGAGCGCACGAGGCGCGAGCGCTGGTAGTTGAGATGCGCAAGCTCGACCTGGAGTGAGCCTTCCCGCGTCTTGGCGCGGCGGCCGAAGATTTCCAGGATCAGTCCGGTGCGGTCGAGCACCTTGGCGTGCAATTCCTTCTCGAGATTGCGCTGCTGGATCGGCGCCAGCGCGCAATCCATCACGACGAGCTCGACGTCGAGGGTCTTGATCAGCCCCGCGATCTCCTCGACCTTGCCCTTGCCGATATACGTCGCGGGCCTGATCTGGTTGATCGGCGCGATGATGGCGTCGGCAATGACGAGGTCGATCGCGCGCGCAAGGCCCGCGGCTTCATCAAGCCGGGCC
Organism: Bradyrhizobium sp. PRIMUS42; assembly: GCF_023006515.1. Classification (NCBI taxonomy): domain Bacteria; kingdom Pseudomonadati; phylum Pseudomonadota; class Alphaproteobacteria; order Hyphomicrobiales; family Nitrobacteraceae; genus Bradyrhizobium; species Bradyrhizobium sp. PRIMUS42. The sequence continues at coordinate 5,251 of NZ_JALBGZ010000413.1, read as the reverse complement.
TCGGCGTCACGCAAGACATGAGTTTCCGATTGCGCGTCGGCACTGCCCGCGCGCACTCGCAAGTAGGGACCGATGACAAGCACCCGCCCCGTCTGCTTAGCCCCAGCCGACCGCGGACGGTCGGCATCCCCGTCGAAATTCCGGGGTTCCAATCAGATCACTCTCAAGCCGGCTGATCCTCGCCGCCTTCGAACAACTGAATCGGTGCGCCCGGCATGATGGTCGAGATCGCGTGCTTGTAGACAAGCTGCGAATGACCGTCGCGCCGAAGCAGCAAACAGAAATTGTCGAACCAGGTCACGATGCCCTGGAGCTTCACTCCGTTGACCAGAAAGATCGTCAGTGGCGTCTTGGTTTTGCGAACGTGATTAAGGAAGGTGTCCTGTAGGTTTTGTGCGCGGTCTGCCGCCATTGTTTTTTTCTCGCTTTGAGTTTCTTTTTATTGCGCCGGTTGCGGCCCTCTTGGTGATGTTCGAGGCCTCTCCCGGTTGCCGTTCCTCATGAGATCCCCCTCGGAAGGAACAGCTGTGCAATTAGAGGACAGGTGGACCTATTAGGCAAGCAGCTTCACGCGGCAAGGCACGCCGTATTGCCCCGAAAAACTACGGAAATCGATGATTTTTCTTACCCATCCCCGAGCTGTAACCGCAGCCCTGCGGCGCTAGATTCCTGTTTTAAAGCGTTTTCTTTACGCGAACCGGGAATCCACTTCGCTCGAAAACGCTCTAGCCGACACCGAGCGCCTTCAGCTTCCGGTGCAGTGCCGAACGTTCCATGCCAACGAACTCGGCCGTTCGAGAAATATTTCCTGAAAAACGGCTGATCTGTGCAATCAAATAGTCGCGCTCGAAGACTTCGCGCGCCTCACGCAGCGGCAGGCCCATGATGTGCTCGCCGTTGTTGCTGGTCGGCATCGCCGGCACCATGGAGCCGACGTCCTGCGGCAGCATGTCGGCCGTGATGATGACCTCCGGGCCACCCGCAGCCAGAATCATGACTCTCTCAACGTTGTTGCGGAGCTGGCGCACATTGCCCGGCCAGACATGCGATTGCAGCACCGCCATCGCATCCTGCCCGATCTGCCGCTTGGGCAGGCCGCTGCCGGCCGAAATCTGCTCCATGAAGTAGTCGATCAATTCCGGGATGTCCTCGCGCCGTTCCGACAGCGCGGGCACGCGGATCGGCACCACCGAGAGCCGATGATAGAGATCCTCGCGGAAATGGCCGGCCGCGATCTCCTCTTCGAGATTGCGCGCGGTCGATGAGATGATGCGGACGTCGACCTGCACCTTGGCGGTACCGCCGACGCGCTGGAACGACTGCTCCACCAGCACGCGCAAGATCTTGTTCTGGGTCTCGCGCGGCATGTCCGCGATCTCGTCGATGAACAGCGTGCCGCCATGGGCTTCCTCGAGCGCGCCGGGCTTGCGCGCGTGTTCGCCGTTGGACTGTTCCACGCCGAACAACTCGTGCTCCATGCGCTCGGGCGTGATCGCGGCGGCGTTGATGACGACGAAGGGACCGTCGGCACGGCCGGAGGCCGTGTGCAGCGTGCGTGCGGTCAATTCCTTGCCGGCGCCGGCGGGGCCGACGATCAGGATGCGGCTGTTGGCTTTGGCCGCACGCTCGATGGTCTGGCGCAGCTGGTTCATGCTGGGCGAACGGCCGACAAGCTGGCTGGCGCTCGGCGCCAGCTGCTTCAGCTCCTTGACCTCGCGCTTGAGCCGTGAGTTCTCCAGCGCTCTGGTCGCGACCAGGATCAGGCGATCGGCCTTGAACGGCTTCTCGATGAAGTCGTAGGCGCCGCGCTTGATCGCGGCGACCGCGGTCTCGATGTTGCCGTGGCCGGAGATCATCACCACCGGCAGGTCGGCATTGTCCTTCTTGACCTGCTCCAGCAGCTGCAAGCCGTCGAGCTTGGAGCCCTGCAGCCAGATGTCGAGGAACACCAGATGCGGCCTGCGGTTGGCGATCTCGGCGAGTGCCGTATCGCTGTCGCGCGCGGTCCGGGTGACGAAGCCCTCGTCCTCGAGAATGCCCGCAACGAGATCGCGAATATCGGCCTCATCATCGACAATCAGAATTTCACTAGCCATGGGTTCGCGCCTGTCTTGTCAGCTGCCTGTTTTGGCTTCGATTTTCGTTGAATCATTGGTCTTTTCAGCGGGCTCTTTGGTTTCGGCCGCCGGCTCTTTTGTTTCCTGCGCCTGATCCTTGACAGGAGCGCCGGCCTGCTCGGCTCCCTCGGACTTCGCAGGTTGCCCGGAGATCGCAAAGCGCATCCGCATCCAGGCGCCGCGCTGGCCCGCGCGAAAGTCGGAAGCATCCTTCAGCTCGATGCGCCCGCCATGGTCTTCCAGCACGCGCCCGACGATTGCAAGGCCGAGCCCGGTGCCTTTGGCGCGCGTGGTAACATACGGCTCGAGCAGACGCGAGCGCGCGACCTTGGGCAGGCCGATGCCGTTGTCGACCACGTCGATCAGCACGTCCTCGCCTTCGCGCGACACCACGACGTCGATACGGCCTTTTCCGAGTTCCTCCAGCGGGACCTGCTCGATCGCCTCGGTGGCGTTCTTGACGATGTTGGTGACCGCCTGGGAGATCAGCCGTCGGTCGAACTGGGCGCGCAGCGGATCCTGCTTGAACTCGGCCTCGATATCGATCTCGGGATGGGCGACCTTCATCAGGAACACCGCCTGCCGCACGGTGTCGGCGACGTCCTCGCCCTCCATCACCGGCTTCGGCATCCGCGCGAAGCGCGAGAACTCGTCGACCATGCGCCTGATGTCGTCGACCTGGCGCACGATGGTATCGGTGCACTGGTCGAAGATCTGCTTGTCCTTGGCCTCGGTGATGTCCTTGCCGAATTTGCGGCGAATGCGCTCAGCGGAGAGCTGGATCGGCGTCAGCGGGTTCTTGATCTCGTGGGCGATGCGGCGCGCCACGTCGCCCCAGGCCGAGGTGCGCTGCGCCGAGACCAGCTCGGTGATGTCGTCGAGCGTGATGATGTAGCTGTCGTGCGGCTGGTTCTTCTCAGCGCTGACGCGGACTGACAGATTGCGTTCCTGCCCGTCGCGGGTGATCGTGATCTGGCCCTGCACCAGACGCTGGGTCCCTTCCCGCGCCGTCTTCATCATCTCGTCGAGCTCGGGCAGCACGTCGGAGAGCGGATGGCCGAGCGTCTCGGATTCGGCGTGCCCGATCAGCTTCTCGGCGGAGCGGTTCAAAATGCCGACGCTGCCGGAGGCATCGACGCCGATGATGCCGGCGCTCGCCGAGGACAGCACGGCCTCGATGAAGCGGCGGCGGCTGTCGATGAGGTCACTGGCGTTGACGAGCTCGTCGCGCTGGCTGCGCAATTCCTGCGTCATCTTGTTGAAGGTCTCGCCGAGCTGGGCGAGATCGCCTTCCGACTGGTGCACCGGCACCTGGACATGGAGATCGCCGGTCGAGACCGTGTGGGCCGCATTCATCAGCCGCCGGATCGGCGAGACCAGCGAGTTGGCGAAGTTGAGACCGATCAGCACCGAGGCCATCAGGATGGTCAGCGCGATCACCGCGAACATCAGCGCGAAGGCGACCTGGATGCCGAGGCGGCGGGACTCGATCTGGGCGTATTCGGCGACGCTGACCTCGGTCTGCTTGAGCTGATTGACGACGTTGGGATCAAGCGGGCGGGCGACATAGAGGAAGGTGTCGTTGAAGGCGCGAAGGCGGATCACCGCGGCAACGTAGCTCGCGTCCGGCAGCACCGCGATCTCGGGTTCGTTCTCGTTGACGTTGCTGAGGAAGTCGGGCGCCGGCGGCGAATAAGCGAGCCGCATGCCGGTCTCGGCGGATTCCAGGATGTTGGTGTTCTTGTCGATGATCATCGCGCCGGGCAGATTGCGCGAGCCGGCGCTGGCGGTGAGCATCTCGCGGAACGAGCGGCGATCCTGGTCGTAGAGCGGCCGGGCGTGCGCGATGTCGTTGGCCATGCCGAGAATGTCGCCACGGATCAGCTGCGCATGGTCCTGCATGTAGGCCCGCGCGATCGTCAGCGAATTCTGGATCACCTCCTTGGTCGGGCCGGAGAATAACCGGTCGAGGCCGCGCTCGATGGTGACGTTGGCGACGACGGCGACCAGCACCGCCGGCAGCACCGCCACGATCGAGAACAGGCTGACGATCTGGACATGGAGGCGCGCCGCCGCCCTGCCCCGCCGCCGCGCCAGGATCAGCTGCCAGAGCTCGCGGACGATGATGCCGACCAGCAGCAGGATCGTAGCCGCATTGATCAGGTAGAACGAGCGGACGACTTCGGGCGTCGGCTCGATCTTGGTGAGGCCGGTCAGGACCAGGAAGGTCAGAAACGCCGAGCCCAGTGCCAGGGCCACGGCAATGGGCGCCAGCCAGCGTCGCACCGACCAACGCCGGGGCTCTTCCGCTGGGGCCGTGTCAAAGTGTGCGGCCGAGGTATCTGCGCTGGTCATTCCGGCAATGGTGGTGCTGAAAACGGGTCCGCGACGGGGCGGATACTGATGTATTCGTACCACAATGTTGCCGAATTGCGACAATTCCGCGGCGCCCGCGATGGGACGGAACGGCGCATCCACAGGGCAATGCCAAATCAGCCGGAACGGAATCCGGCTATACGGGCTTGACCCGGCATGGACAGGATCTTTCTCGCGATAATGGCTTCGGCTGTACTGCTGCTGATCGTGGCCTCCGACCTGCTGGTCAATGGCCCGGGTCTGCAGGAACGAGCTGACTTGGCCATGCTGCCAACATCAACTCGCCTGGTGAGATAGGCGCGGCAGTGCACCCCTCCGGGCAAATGACGAGATTGTCCCCTTTCAGCGGAACATTTTGGTCCGTGTCGGACTTCTGCTCACCGCGTCGGCCATAACGGCCAGCGCGATCCGGACAGGCTCAGCTCCGCTTTGGTAGGGGGAGCTGAGCCACCGCCGCGCAAACGCGTTCAGCGTCTGTCGCGAGCAGTCTAGCCCCCGCTGCGATAGACCTGGATATCGAGATCCCGGATCTTCTTGCGCAGCGTGTTGCGGTTGAGGCCGAGCAGGTCCGCGGCGCGGATCTGGTTACCGCGGGTGGCGGCGAGCGCGGCCGTGAGCAGCGGCACCTCGATCTCCTTGAGGATGCGGTGATAGAGGCCGGGCGGCGGCACGCCGTTCGGAAAGCCCTGGAAGTGCGAGGACAGATACGCCTCCACGGCGCCGCCGAGATTGTCGACGCCCTGCTGGACCGCGGCGCC
>NZ_JALBGZ010000412.1:0-5781 GCF_023006515.1 Bradyrhizobium sp. PRIMUS42 | reverse complement strand
CCAAGGGCCCGGTGCTGGCGCCGCTGGTGGTCGGCGGACCCGCTTCGACCCTTGCTCTCGCCGGCGATCTCGCACGCCTGATCGACGACATGGTCACGCGCGGCGTCGACTGGAACGCGCTCGATGGCCTCGTGCCTGATAACCTCGACCGCTACTGGCAGCACTCGCTCGAATTTCTGCGCATCGCGCGCATCGCCTGGCCAGCTCATCTCGCCGAGATCAAGCGGATCGAGCCCGCGGCACGGCGCGATCTCCTGATCGCGGCGGAAGCCAAACGCCTGACCGCGCATCCCAATGGCCCCGTGATCGCAGCGGGCTCGACCGGCTCGATGCCCGCCACCGCCAAATTCCTGCACGCCGTCGCATCGCTGCCGCATGGCGCCGTGGTGCTGCCGGGCCTCGACACCGATCTCGATGACGACGCCTGGCGGACCATCGGCGGCGTTCGCGATGCGCTCGGCAAATTCGCGGAGCATCCGGCGTCGAACCATCCGCAATATGCCATGAATGCGCTGCTGGATCGGTTTGGCATCAAGCGCAGCGACGTTGACATCCTTCAGTCGCCGGCAGAAGGCGGCCGCGACCTGCTCGCCTCGGAATCGATGCGGCCATCGGCCAAGACGGAAGTCTGGCACGACCGGCTGAAGCAGCCGGATGTCGCCACCAAGATCGCCGGTGGCATGATGAACCTTTCCGTCGTCGAAGCGCCCAACCCTGAGATGGAAGCGCTCGCGATCGCGATTGCGATGCGCGAAGCACGACATCTCGACAAGTCGGCGGCGTTGGTGACGCCCGATCGTGCGCTGGCGCGACGGGTGATGGCGGCGCTGACGCGATGGGATCTCGATTTCGACGATTCCGGCGGTGACGTGCTGATGGAAACACCCGCCGGGGTCTTTGCACGACTCGTGGCAGAGGCAGCGACAAAGGGCCTGGAGCCGCCGACATTGCTGGCGATGCTGAAGCATCCGCTGTGCCGGCTTGGCCGCGCGGCGGGCGCATGGAAAGCGGCGATCGAAGGGCTGGAGCTCGCGGTGTTGCGCGGCACACGCCCGCCTGCCGGCACGGGCGGTCTCTTGCGCGAGTTCAACCGCTTTCGCGACGAGCTGACAAAGCTCTGGCGCAGCGAGGTCTCGGCACTCCACAAGGCCGAGCCACGCGCGCGGCTCAAGGCCGAGGATATCGATCGCATCCAGGCGCTGATCGACGCCTTGCAGAGGGCGTTGGTGCCGATCGAAAGCCTCGTATCGTCAAAGCCATTCGACTTCGCCGAGCTCGCGCATCGGCATAGCGAGATCATGATCGAGCTGTCGCGCGACGAGCAGGGCATCCCGCTCGCCTTCGAGGAGCGCGAGGGCCTTGCGCTCGCCAGCGCCTTCGACGATCTCCTGCGCGGCGGCACGACCAGCGGATTGATGGTGCCGCTGCCCGAATATCCCGACGTCTTCCAGACCGCGTTCAGTGATCGCGCGGTACGGCGGCGAGACAGACCGGGCGCGCGGCTGCAGATCTACGGCCCGCTGGAATCGCGCCTGATGCAGGCCGACCGCATCGTCATCGGCGGACTGATCGAAGGCGTCTGGCCGCCGTCGCCACGGATCGATCCCTGGCTCAGCCGGCCGATGCGGCACGAGCTCGGTCTCGATCTGCCGGAGCGCCGCATCGGCCTGTCCGCCCACGATTTTACCCAGCTGCTCGGCGGCGACGAAGTCATCCTCACCCATTCCGCCAAGGCCGGCGGCGCGCCGGCGGTTGCTTCGCGCTTCCTGCACCGGTTGGAAGCGGTTGCCGGCGACGATCATTGGAAGGCGGCCGTTCGCGCCGGTGAGAAATATGTGCAGTTCGCCGGCGCGCTCGACCAGCCCGCCGAAGTCCAGCCGATCAAGCAGCCCGAGCCGCGGCCGCCGCGCGCGGTGCGACCGCTAAAAATGTCGGTCACCACGATCGAGGATTGGCTGCGCGATCCCTACACGATCTATGCCAAGCACATCTTGCGGCTCGATGCGCTCGATCCCGTCGATATGCCGCTGTCGGCCGCCGACCGCGGCTCGGCCATCCACGATGCGCTTGGCGAATTCACCGAAGCCTATGCCACGCGCCTGCCCGACGATCCCGCCCGCGTTCTGCGCGCGATCGGTGAGAAGTATTTCGCGCCGCTGATGGAGCGCCCCGAGGCGCGAGCGTTGTGGTGGCCGCGCTTCCAGCGCATCGCGCGCTGGTTTGGCGAATGGGAGACCGTGCGCCGCGAGGCGATCGAGGCGATCACCGCGGAGACCCGCGGCGAAATCTCGATCCGGCTCGACAATGCGCGCACTTTCTATCTTTCCGCGCGCGCCGACCGCATCGAACGCCGCACGGGCGGCAGCTACGCCATCCTCGACTACAAGACCGGACAGCCGCCGACCGGCAAGCAGGTTCGCATGGGCCTCTCGCCGCAGCTGACCCTGGAGGCCGCGATTCTGCGCGAAGGCGGCTTTCCCGATATCGATGCTGGCTCCTCCGTGAGCCAGCTCGTCTATATCCGCCTCAGCGGGAACAATCCGCCGGGCGAGGAGCGCATTCTCCAGCTCAAGTTCAAGCAGGGTGACGAGCCGCAGCCGCCGGATACGGCAGCTGCCGAAGCGCGAGCCAAGCTGGAGGCCCTGATCCGCGCTTTTGAGGACGAGAATCAGCCTTACACCTCGCTGAACCTGCCGATGTGGACGAACCGCTATGGCGCCTATGACGACCTCGCCCGGATCAAGGAATGGTCCGCGGCTGGCGGATTGGGAATCGAGGAATGGTAAAGGCACCGCGGCCCATTCCCGACGAGGTGCGCGCGCGGCAGGCGCGCGCGTCGGATCCGACCGCCTCGGCCTTCGTGTCGGCCAATGCCGGCTCGGGCAAGACGCATGTGCTGGTGCAGCGGGTCATCCGCCTCTTGCTGTCAGGCGTGCCGCCGGAAAAGATCCTCTGCATCACCTTCACCAAGGCCGCCGCCGCCAACATGGCCGAGCGCGTGTTCACGACGCTCGGTCATTGGGTGACGCTGGATGATACCGCGCTCGATGCCGCGATCCGCGCCGTCGGCATCCCGCATCCGGACCGAAAACTGCGTCGTGACGCGCGAAAACTGTTCGCCTGCGCGCTGGAGACACCGGGCGGATTGAAGGTACAGACCATCCACGCGCTCTGCACCCGCCTGCTCCAGCAGTTTCCGTTCGAGGCCAATGTTCCTGCGCGCTTCTCGGTCATCGACGAACGCGACCAGACCGACATGATGGAGCGCGCCAATCTGAAGGTGCTGCTGGAGGCCGCGCGCGATCCGGACAGCATCACCGGCCGCGCGCTGCTGACGGCCATGGCAAGCGCGGCCGATGTGACCTTCAAGGAGGTCGTGCGTGAGGCGTGCCTCAGCCGCGATCATTTCATGGCCTGGACCGACGAGGCCGGCAAAGCCGGGGCGGCGATCGAACAGATGGCAGCTGTGCTCGGCGTCGATGCGGGCGACCGTATCGAGGACGTCGAGACGGAGATTCTCGACGGCCCATTCCTGCCGCGGTCGCGCTGGGACGACATCGCCTTTGCGCTAGAGGATGGCAGCAAGTCCGACAACGACCAGGCCGGCCGGCTGCGCGAAGCAAAAGTCTTTTCCGGCAGCGCGCAGGTCGATGCCTATCTCTGCGTCTTCCTCACCGACGAGAAGCTGCCGCGCAAGGCGGTTCTGACCAAGAAATTTTGCGATCACAACCCGTCCGTTACCCGCCTGTTCGAGAACGAGGCGCAGCGGCTCGGTGAGCTGATCGAAAAGCGTCGCGCGGTGACCATGCGCGACCGCACCGCAGCCCTGCTGCATATCGCAACTGCCGCCGCCGCAAACTACCGTCGCGAAAAGCAGGAGCGCGGGCTGCTCGATTATGACGACCTCATCGACAAGACGCTCGCGATGCTGAATCGCGTCGCCTCGGGCTGGGTGCATTACAAGCTCGACCGCGGCGTCGATCACGTCCTGATCGACGAGGCCCAGGACACCAGCCCGCGGCAATGGGACATCGTCGGGCATATCATCTCGGAGTTCACGGCCGGAGAAGGCGCGCGTGAGGGGCTGAACCGCACGGTGTTCGCGGTCGGCGACGAGAAGCAATCGATCTTCTCGTTCCAGGGGGCCGACCCGCACGAGTTCGACAAGCGAAAGCGAGAGTTGGACCGCAGGTTCAAAGCCGCCGGGCTCAAGTTCGACCCGGTCGCCTTCACCTATTCGTTCCGTTCGGGCGCAACGATCCTGAACTCGGTCGATCATGTCTTCCGCGAGCCCCAGATCTACAAGAGCATCCATTCTATCGCCATCGGCCATCCCCTGCACAATGCGCTCGCCGATGCCGGGCCGAGCGTGATCGAACTGTGGGATCTCGCGGAAGCCGATGACAGGCAGGACATCGAGGGCTGGCGCGCCCCCTTCGACGGGGTCGCCGTCACCAGCCCCGAAGTGAAGCTCGCACGCCGCATCCAGGCCGAGATCAAGCGGCTGGTCGAGAGCGGCACGCTGACGGGACATGAGGGCGAGCGCCGTCCATTGCGCTACGGCGACATGCTGATCCTGGTGCGCCGGCGCGGCAACGCGTTCGACGCCGTGATCCAGGCGCTGAAGCACGCTGGCGTTCCGGTCGCGGGCGCCGACCGGCTCAAGCTCACCGAACACATCGCCATCATCGACCTGATGAATCTCGCCGACGCGCTGCTGCTGCCGCAGGACGATCTTGCGCTGGCGGTGGCGCTGAAGAGCCCGCTGTTCGGGCTCGATGACGACGACCTGTTCCAACTGGCCCATGACCGAAAGGGATCGCTGCGCCGTGCGCTGGGCGAGCATGCTTCCACAAACGAGAAATTCGCGACCGCATTGCGCCGGCTCGAGGCATGCGAGATTCGTGCCCGCGACGAGACGCCGTTCGCCTTCTACGCCTGGCTGCTCGGCGGCGACGGCGGGCGCGCGCGCATCCTGCGCCGGCTGGGACATGAGGCCAATGACGCGCTCGACGAATTCCTGGAGCTCGCGCTGAACTACGAGCGCAAGGCGCCGGCCTCGCTGCAGGGCTTCATGGCCTGGCTGCGCTCGGCTGACACCGAAGTGAAGCGCGACATGGAGATCTCGCGCGACGAGGTGCGGGTGATGACGGTGCATGGCGCCAAGGGCCTGGAGGCCTCCGTCGTGTTCATGGTCGACACCACCTCATCGCCTGCGGATTCGCAGCGACTTCAACTGATCCACGTCCCGCGCGGCAATAGCGGCGAGGTCGTGGTCTGGGCCGGCCGCAAGGCGGACGATCCCAAACCGGTTGCCGAAGCGCGCAACGCGATGCTCGAAGAGACCGAGGATGAGTATCGCCGCCTGCTTTACGTTGCGATGACCCGCGCGGCGGACCGCCTGATCGTCGGTGGCTGTCTGCCGGGCAACAGGAAGGCGGTCCGCAAGCTGAGCTGGTATGACCTGATCGACACCGGGCTCGCCGGCGCGGGCCTCGACAAGCAGGTCATCGAGACGCCGCTCGGCAAGGTGACCCGATTCGCCCGGCCGGAGGATGTCGCGGCGCTCGGCACACCGGCGACGTCCGTAGACCAGACCGTCGCCCTGCCCGATTGGCTGCTTGCGCCGGCACCACGCGAGACCGCCGACGACGATCCGGTGCGTCCCTCCGGACAGCCAGCCGGGGAAGGGCGCACGGTGCGATCAGGCGAATCGGTCCAGTCCCGCGCCCTTGCATTGCAACGCGGCACGCTGGTGCACCGGCTGCTGCAATCCCTGCC
>NZ_JALBGZ010000411.1:0-5791 GCF_023006515.1 Bradyrhizobium sp. PRIMUS42 | reverse complement strand
TCGCGGTGATCCGCGTCGGCGGCGCGACCGAGGTCGAGGTGAAGGAGCGCAAGGATCGCGTTGATGACGCGATGCATGCGACCCGCGCGGCCGTCGAGGAAGGCATCCTGCCGGGCGGCGGCGTCGCCCTGCTGCGTGCTTCCGAGCATCTCAAGGGGCTGCGCACCAAGAACGATGACCAGAAGACCGGCGTCGAGATCGTGCGCAAGGCGCTATCCTATCCGGCGCGCCAGATCGCGATCAACGCTGGCGAGGACGGCTCCGTCATCGTCGGCAAGATCCTGGAGAAGGATCAGTATGGCTACGGCTTTGACTCCCAGACCGGCGAGTACAGCAACCTGGTCACCAAGGGCATCATCGACCCGACCAAGGTCGTTCGTGTGGCGATTCAGAACGCGGCTTCTGTTGCGGCGCTCCTGATCACTACCGAAGCCATGGTGGCCGAATTGCCAAAGAAGAACGCCGGCGGTGGCGGCATGCCTCAAGGTGGCGGCATGGGTGGTATGGATTTTTAAGTCCAGCTCGTTTAGAGCTCAACAACAACGAAGGTCCGGCAGAGATGCCGGGCCTTTATTGCAGGAACCGGCAAAAAAGCGGCCGCTGGGAAGCGTCGTGAATTCTCGCCGTTTCACGGAGTTCCGTGAGGACGCAATCTCAAAATCAGCACTTTACATTGCAGCCGGGTGGCGGCTGAGAATTGTTACCAAACCAGTCAGGACGCACCTGGATTTTGGGAAGTGCATAGCTCCGCCCTGGTTGGTCGCTCCTGTGATTACCAGAGACCGAAGACCGCGATCATCTGGGACGCGGGGATCATGAGTAGCAGGCCGGCTACGATCGAGACACCCGGTGCAATAGCGACCACAGCGAGCAGCAGCATGATAGGGCCGAAGGAGCGCTTGTGTAGGCGACCCATCAGCCAGCCCAGAGTAAAGTGATCTGCCGGTGCCTCGTCGTGCAGCCGCTGCAGCAGGACCGAGGCAGGCACACCCCCCATCATCGGCGGGCATTGTCGGCTTGAGCTGGTCGGGGCTCGTTGGGACCCGGTACGCCGGGGAGCGGATATTTTGGGAGGCGCCCGGTCGACGCAGCCGACGCTGCGAGGGTCAGAGCCGACCCAGAAGTAGCAATACGACGAGGATGACCAGGATGGTACCAATGACCCCCATCCCACCGTGGCCATAGCCGTAGCCGTAGCCGCCGAAGCGGCCGCTGAAGCCACCAAGCAGGAAGATGATGAGGAGGAGGATGAGGATAAGTCCGATCGACATTGTCCGACTCCTTTGGTGGGACCTTGCACGCGGCCCCGGATGGAGGGGCCGATGCAGTTGACCGGATCACAAGGGCGCGGCCGCGCCATCGCGATCGAGTGCGCGCTCGAGCGCGCGTTGAGTGGGCATGGTTCTGTGACAGAGGTTGCCACGCCCAAACAGCGTCTCTCGTGCGCTTAATACGGGGAGTAGTATTGGCGGCGATAGGGATACGGGCCGCCGTTGTAGCCTGGCGCATAGTAGCCCGGCGCATAGCCCGGCCCGTAATAGCCACCACCACCGTAGGCTCCATAAGCGGCGGCTCCAGCCGCTGCACCCAGGATGCCAAGACCAATTGCGGCCCCCGGAGCGCCGTAGTAGCCGCGACCGCGGTAGTGGCGTCGGTAGTAGACTTCTGTCACTGCGGACGAAGAAGCCCCTTGTGTCAGAAGAGCCGTGCTCGGCGAGGTCGGAGCTGCCCCCGAAGGCAGCACCGAGCCGAGCGTCGCCGCACCGAAGAGTGCGACCGCAATCGCGTGTTTCATTATCTGCTGGTCCATGGTCGTATCCTCTCGAACTTGGAGCATCTCAAGCGGCAAGTCGATTGCGTGCCGCTGGCCGATAACGAACCTCGACCCAGGGCGCTCGAGGCGCTGGTGGGGGCGGATCCGAGGATTCGTGGTTCTAGCGAACTCGCAGAGCCGCCTCTGTACTCGCGCCGCGACTTAACCGATTACTTGGCGCAAGTTTTGTCTGCCTTCAAAGCCGCTTCTGCCGAGGCCTTTGTCGTGTGAGCGGCGCCGACAACCTTCATGCTGCCGCCGGCAGTAGGCTGGCTCTCGACGATCTGGCACTTCATGGTCGCAGTATCCTGAGCCAGGTAGAACGAGGAGGGCGATTGGCCAACGGTTTTGCCAGTCTCCGCCGCGAATGACGTAGAAGCGAATGCGAGAACAGAGACTGTCGCTAATAGAATTCTTGTCATAGTATCCACCAATTCTCATGCGTCCGGAATCGGACAAAGAATGAACAGGACAAGCCGACAAGAGTTCCAGCTATCGCCGATTTGTTTCTTGCGTGTGGATTCACGTGGATCAGTGACAGCCCTGAAAGTCTGTCGACAGGTTGTGCCAATCGCTCAATTCCATTTTGCCCTAGCGGCGATCCTTTCAGCGGGTGTTGCCGTTAGCGGGAATCAATTGGCTATAGCTGCGCCCCTCGCAAACATTCTCTCAATCACCGATGGATGCCGAGAGCAGGGCGGTTAGAAGTATTGTGCCGCAACGCAGCGCGAGCTCATGGTCAAAATTGCTCATCGGCATCACTCATCGCAATGTCACTCTTTGACCCAAGCCCCACTGACGAGTAGGCGCAATAGGCGATGCCCACCATGAGCAGGAGCCTGAAGGCCCTTCTAGAAACCGTGGGGGCCTTGAAGCTGAACGACTGATCAGAAAGGCTGCCGAAGGTTCAATGCGTCGATCTATGATGTGACAAGAACTTCTACGGACATCCCGGCGAAGGCGCCGATGCTGCCGACGAAGCTGCCGGACACCGGAATCGTCTGCCGGATGTCGCGCGCGACCGCGACCGGGATCAGATTGAAGCCGCCGAGACTGCGATTCGTCGGGTCGAAAGTGATCCAGCCGGCGCCCGGTACGAAGACCTCGGCCCACGCGTGGGTTGATCCCGCATCGCTCGATCCGACGCTCTGTTGCTCTGGATTGTAAAGATAGCTGGAGACGATCCTGGCTCCAAACCCGAGCATGCGTGCTGCTTCGGTGAACAGCACCGCGAAATCCCGGCATGATCCCCAGCCACGATTTAATGTTTCTACCGGCGTTTGGGTACCCTCATCCTCACGGCTCTGGTACCGGACAGCTTCCGAAACGCCGACGCTCAGGTCCTTTAGCAGCGACAGCGTATCAGTCCGACTTCCTCGAACGAACATTTGTGCCCAATTTCGTAGGACCCCCTCCGGGTCCGAGAACTGGGGAATGGTGTTGTCGTTCACCAATAATGTAGTGGACGATAGGGTGACCCCGACGAGGCTGCGCAGGGTTCGTACCCGGAAGTCAGGATTGTTAGTTCAGTCGGCTCCGCGGGTTGCGGTCAGTTGCTGGCGATATCGCTCGGCATCCCAATTCACCAACGCGGCCTCATTGTTCTGAGTTAGGTAGCGCACCTGCGCAGTGAGAGGCAAACGGCAGATCACCAGGGCGAGACAGCTCAGCATCGCCTCGGCGCCGTCGCTTGCATCCTTGCGAATGACGCAACCGAGGCCTGGAATGAGCAGCGCAACCGGATGCGGCAGCCCGTCCGCCCGCACTCGCGATGTCAGGGCGCGAAGATCCTCGCCTCGTTCCAGCACGGGTAAGCCCGGACCGAGGAAGACCACGTGATCCGGATAGAGCGAGCCGCTGGTCGCGATCGCACGGCTGGAGGGGTCGATGGCGATGCTGTGACATTGCGGGTCTCTTGTCAGGCGATACGGCGTGCCCGCGCAGAGCGAGCGCCGCGCCTCTTCATCAGGGCCAATCGTGCTCCGCGGCTCGAGCGCGAGACGAGTCTCGACCTCGTCGACCAGCGCCTCCGCGGCGGCGCAGGTTTCGGCGCCGACCACCAGTCCATGATTGCCGAGGATCAGCACATCGATCCTGTCCTGCGCCAGCGCATTCTGCACGGCCTTCGCCAGCGGCAGTCCCGGATGATGGTAGTCGAGCCAGCGCCAGGCCAGACCATCCAGTCGCCTCGCAAATTCCTCCCGCGCATCGGTCCGCACCGCCCAGGCAATGGTGTTGACCGAATGCACGTGCAGAACCACCGGATGCGGCATCAGCGCGTGCAGCGAAGTCTCGATCGAGGGACGCAGTGTCGTGCCGGCATTGGCGGCGAGGGGCACGCGTACGTCGTCTTGCGCCAGCGCGGTGCGTGCCGCGCCGAGCGGCACCGGCACGAAGATGTCCTTCTGTTCCGCATCCGCAAGCCAGGTCCCGGAGGCTTTCACCCACAGAATGTCATCATGCTTGATCGAGGAATTGCCGCCGGCGCCCTGGACCAGGAGGATGTTGCGGCCGACGCGCGCCGACATGCGACGAAGCTCGTTGAGCAGGGCAGATTGATGTTGCATTGCGCGCCTCTCACCAAGCCAGATGGTGCATCGTCCAGTCCGGCATCGGCACGTCGGCGCCTGCCGAAGGGCGTCGTGCCTGGTCGCGGTGCACGCCGGATCTGAGCAGCAGCGTCAGCATGCCGGCCCTGGCGGCGCCGGCCACGTCATGGTCGAGGCTGTCACCGATCATCAGCACGCGTGCCGGCGCCGGCTGGCCGAGCCGCTCGAGCGCCGCGGCGAAGATCGGCGCGTGCGGCTTGCCAACATAGGTCACACGGCCGCCCAGCGTCGCGTAGAAGCGCGCCAATGCGCCGGGCGCCGGGATCAATCCGGTGGCGCCGAACATCGCGAGATCGGGATTGGCGCACAACATCGGCAGGCCGCGTGCAACGGCCCCGGTCAGGCACGCGCGCCAGTATTCGGGCTCGGCCACGGAGTCATCGAGACCTGCGAGCAGGATGAAATCGGCTTTCCCGATGTCGGTAACGAGATCGAGGTCGAGCCCGTCGACGATCGCCTTATCGCCGCCGCGCGCGATCAGGAAGCAGCTCTGGCCAAGTCCGATGAAGGGCTCCTGCGCGTGCGCCTTCAGGCCGTGCCACGTGACTTCGCCTGATGTCAGGATGCCGTCATAGGCCTCCGGGGAAAGACCGAGTGAGGCAAGTCGCGCAGCATTGCTGCTGGCGCGCTTGCCGGAGTTCGACAGCACGAGGATGCGCTTGCCGGCCTGGCGCAGGCGCGCAACGCAGTCGCGCGCCTGGGGAAAGACGGCCTGGCCCTTGTGCAGCGTGCCCCATTGATCGAGCAGTACGTGATCGAAGTGGCCGGCGATCGTGCCGAGACCTTCGATGTCGATGATGTCGGCTGTCATGGCGGGGCGCCTCGCAGTGCGAGCAGCGCCGCGCCGTAACTGGCCTCCGTCTCTTCGGCGACGGTCACGGCAACGCCGAGGGCGCGGCGCCTGATCTCGATCCAGGCCGCGTTTTTCGCCCCGCCACCGATGCTGACGACGCGCCGCAGCTTTGGTGCTCCGAGCTCGGCCAGGCGCCGATAGGCGAGCGCTTCGATCCCCGCGATGCCTTCGAGCAGCGCCTGGAAGAAGCGGCGGTCGTCCGAAGGGCGCGGCGCCACCTTTGCCGGCAGAGCCGGATCGGCGATTGGAAAGCGTTCGCCGGGCTTGGGAAGTGGATAGTAATCGAGCCCGGTCGGCACCTCCGGCCGCAATTGCGGCGTCAATCGTTCCATATCGGCGGCCGTGAAATGCGCGAGCAGCGCGCCGCCGCCGGAATTGGAGGCGCCGCCGGCGAGCCAGCGCTCGCCCAGCCGGTGCGAATAGACGCCTTGATTGGCGGCGAAGATCGGCCGCGTCGCCAGCAGCTTCACCACCAGCGTCGTTCCGAGCGAGGTGACGGCATCGCCGGGCGTATCG
>NZ_JALBGZ010000410.1:0-5791 GCF_023006515.1 Bradyrhizobium sp. PRIMUS42 | reverse complement strand
CCTGGCGCGGTGCGCGGGCGCTGTTCGCGGCCGGGTTCCGCCCCGATGACGTCGTCCTCAACACCTTCAGCTACCACCTCACCCCGGGGGGCTTCATCTTCGATGCCTCGGCGCGTGCGCTGGGCTGCGCCGTGATCCCGGCAGGGCCCGGCAATACCGAGCAACAGTTTGAGCTGATCGAGGCCTACCGCCCGGTTGGCTACAGCGGCACGCCGGATTTCCTGAAGATATTGCTCGATGCCGCGGCGAGCTCGGGCCGCGACGTCTCCTCGATCAAGCGCGCGCTGGTCTCGGGCGCGGCGTTCCCGCCCTCGCTCCAGGCCGAGATCAAGGCACGCGGGATCGACGCCTACCAAGCCTTCGGCACCGCCGATCTCGGCCTCATCGCGTTCGAGACCGAGGCTCGCGAGGGCATGGTCGTCAACGAGGACCTGATCCTGGAAATCGTCAAGCCCGGCACCGGCGATCCCGTGGCGCCCGGCGACGTCGGGGAGATCGTGGTGACCTCGCTCGACCCGCATCATCCCTGGATCCGGCTCGCTCTCGGCGACCTCACCGCAGCGCTGCCGGGCGCGAGTGCTTGCGGTCGCACCAACATGCGCATCAAGGGCTGGATGGGCCGCGCCGACCAGACTACCAAAGTCAAGGGCATGTTCGTCCGTCCCGAGCAGATCGCCGAGATCGGCAAGCGGCATTCCGAGCTCGGAAGACTGCGCCTCGTCGTCACGCGACAGGGCGAAACCGACGCAATGACGCTGAAAGCGGAAACGGCGACCGCGAACGACACCTTGCGCGAAGAGGTTGCGGCCAGCTTGCGCGCCGTGACGAAACTCGGTGGAAGCGTCGATCTGGTCGGTCCCGGCGCGCTGCCGAACGACGGCAAGGTGATCGCGGACGAACGGTAAAAAGGACACGCCCCCAAATCCCAATTCCCTGGTAACAGGGAATTCTACAGGGAAAACTCGGCGGCCGAGGCCTGCTCGGCGTTGAAACGCGCCAGCAAGTGGCATTGAAAACACGGCAATTTGGCATTGAAGCGTCAAAACTGGATCAGGGAAATTTGCCGGTAGAGAACAGCGATGAGCCGTGGCCCCGGCGATCAGCACGACCCGATTTCCACGAATGAAACAGGGAAATGCCACCGTGGCCGCGGCCAGTCCCCAAGCATCCGATAAGGTAGGACGGGGCACATCGGATCGATGGGTTGCGGCGCTCAAGTGTAGGAGCGGCGATCACCTACTTGCGAAGGGAACCTCATACAATTGCCGGAAGGCCGGTTCGATCCTCGCTGAACCTAGCGATCCGCCCAACATCATTCGCTTTCGGCCGTCTGTGCTTGGAATACGAGATTAACAACACACACGGCCCCTAAGCTAGAACCAGCAAGAAGAAACCGGCAGGAACAGTCGAAAAGACACCATTCCAGCTCGCTTTGGCTATTTGCGGCGTCGCAAGGCGCCCTAAATCAAAACCGATACTAATCATCTCGTCTATTTCAAGATCCGAACGCCCCCTTCCTTGATCGTCATTTCCTGAACAGCGTTGGCTCCACTTAGTCTTCGGGTCGGCTTGAAAAGCAACCGGCTCGCCCAATCCAATAGTGATCAGGTGATCCGCCGTTGGCCGGATGGGCCCTCTGCGTACAAGTGCGATACGTGATGTCCCGGCCTTTGGACGATGTATCCCCTGGCTAGGTCCAATCTCATCCGACCAGAGCCCATCCTTCTGTTATAGAGCCTATATTCCGGTTCTTTTAGGGGCACATTTTGAGCCGGAGCCGTCATGTCCATAGAAAGATCAAATTATCCTAAACTAACCATCCAGTACATCTCTGTGCCGAACTTGGTCAAAAACGCCCGCAATCCTCGCCGCCATCCGCAGCATCAGCTCGATCAACTTGCCAAGAGCATCAATACAGTTGGACTTATCAAACCGGTCGGCGTCGACGAACACTTCAACTTAATCTACGGCAACGCGGTCGTTATGGTGGCCGAACAACTGGGGATCACGGAATTACCGGCTGTTGTGATCAGCCATTTGTCGCCAGCCGAAAAACGGGCTTTCGCCATTGCCGATAACAAGATCGCCGCCAACGGCACCTGGGACCTGCAAGTTCTCAGGGAGGAACTGCAGGTTCTGACCAACCTAAGTTACGACTTTGATTTTGCCTCAATCGGATTTGAGACCGCAGAAGTCGATTTGATTCTGGATCAGCCGGTCGGGGCGCACGAAGACCTTTTGCCCGAGCTTGGGCCTGCTGCAACGGTCATTAGTAGGCAAGATGATATCTGGCGACTCAACCAGCATCGGCTCATCTGCGCCAATGTCCTGGACGAACAAGCCTATAAGGCCGTCCTGGGCGATCGGCGGGCACGCGCGGTAATTGCGGATCCGCCCTACAACGTCCCCATCGAGGGCCACGTCGGAGGTCGCGGCAGCATCAAGCACCGCGAATTCGCGATGGCCTCCGGCGAAATGGCGCCTCAACAGTTCACCGAATTCTTGACCGAAGCGTGCGCGCTCTTTGCCAAGTACAGCATTGACGGCTCGCTGCACTACCTATTTATGGATTGGCGGCATACACCCGAGCTGTTGACAGCGGCACGATGTGTTTACAGTGAGCACAAGAATACCTGTGTCTGGGCCAAGACCAATGCCGGCATGGGCTCATTCTACCGGTCCCAGCACGAATTCGTGCACGTATTCAAGAATGGCTTGGGCCCGCATATCAACAACGTTGAGCTCGGCGTCCACGGCCGCAACCGAACCAATCTGTGGACCTATCAGGGCATCAACAGCTTTGGCCGCCGGCGCGACGAGCTGCTGGCTATGCACCCGACGGTTAAGCCCGTCGAACTGATTGCTGACGCGATCAAGGACTGCACATCACGCGGCGAACTTGTTTTGGATCCTTTTGCAGGATCCGGAACCACCTTGATCGCGGCGGAAAGGACCGGCCGCCGCGCAGCTCTCTTGGAAATCGACCCGCTATATTGCGACGTCATCGTACGCCGTTGGCAAAATCACACCGGCCAGACCGCAATCTGCGTCAGGACTGGCCGTAGCTTTGCCGACCGAGAAGCGGCGGCCGCCGCCCTAACTTACTCGCGGCCGCTTCTGCTGCCTGGCCCTTCTCGCAAGGGAGACACTCGTGACTGACGATCAAAAGGCCGGATACAGCCGACCTCCACTTTCGGGCCGGTTTAAAACGGGACAGTCAGGCAATCCCAAGGGCCGGCCAAAGGGTTCGCGCAATCTCAGGACCGACCTGAGCAGCATGATGAAAAGGCGCGTCCAGATTCGCGAGGATGGCGAACCGCGCTTGGTGAGCCGGCAGGAGCTCGTGCTCCTCAGACTGTTCGAGCGGGCCGCAAAGGGCGATACCAAGGCCTGCACGCAACTCTTCAACATGATCATGAAGTTCGAGCCCGGGGAGCAATCCAACAGCGAGACCACAATCGTCACCGCGCATGACGAAGAGATTATCGCTGATTTTTTACATCGCCATTCCAAACATGAGGAGTGATCAATGCCGATCTCCACCCCAGCCCAACGCGATGCGATCTACCGCCGTGACTTTCTTGCCTTCACCATGAAGGCCTTTTCAGTCCCTTCCAGCGACACGTATTCGCAGGAATGGTTTCATGAATCGATCGCCCAAAGACTAATTGACAGCGTGGGACGCGCAACAAGACAGATCATCAACGCGCCGCCCCGCGCTCTCAAATCATATCTCGTTTCGGTGGCGTGGACCGCATTCAGACTGGGCCAAGATCCCACTCACAAGTTCATATGCGTCAGCTATTCCCAAGACTTAGCTAACAAGCATTCGGCCGATTGCCGACGAATTATGGAATCGCCCTGGTACCGCGCGCTATTTTCAACACGTCTCGACAAGAGCACTGAGAATCAGCTCGCGACAACGAATGGGGGCTGTCGGTTAGCAATGTCCGTCGGTGGTACTTTAACCGGCTTTGGCGCCGACACCATCATCGTTGATGACCCGCTCAACGCAGCCGGGGCGGCTTCTGATGTGACGCGCAAGCACTGCAATGAGTGGTTTGATCGTTCGCTCATGTCGCGCCTCAATGACAAGTCCAAAGGCAGCATCATCGTTCTGATGCAGCGCCTGCATCAGCAAGACCTAACGGGCCATCTCATCGAAAGACGAGGCTGGGATCATCTGGTGCTTCCGGCTATTGCGGCGCAGGACAGAACAATCCAGCTACAAAATCGCTCTTTTGTCTGGAAAGAAGGAGAGCCTCTTCAGGCGAGAGAGCCCCTCGAAGTGTTGGACGACCTCAAGAGCCAAATGGGATCACTGGTGTTTCAAACACAATATCTTCAAGATCCCGCTCCGGATGAGGGGAATGACCTCAAGCGGGAATGGCTCCGGTCTTATGATGTCGTTCCGACCCGCCAGTCTGGGGACGAAGTCGTACTCTCCTGCGATATGGCCGCGAAAGCTAGCGAGAACAGCAACTACTCAACTTGTTTGGCCTTTCTTGTGCGCAATCGGAACCAGTATCATCTTATTGATGTTTGGCGAGGAAAGGTTGCCTTCCACGAGCTTTGCCAACTCATGCTGGCGCAAGTAGCCAAACACACGCCTAATGCCGTGCTCATCGAAGATACAGCGATGGGATCTCCGCTGGCCGGTGAGCTCATGCGGGTTGGGCTGCAAGGCGTGGTTGCGATCAAACCGACCAAAGACAAGCGGACGCGTATGAGCGGCGAGACCGCAAAGCTGCAGGCCGGCTCGCTCGTCTTACCGCGAACGGCATCCTGGCTCGACGATTTCATGTTGGAGTACGTCTCGTTTCCGTTCGGCAAGACCGATGACATGATGGATGCGTTGTCCCAGTTTCTAACCTGGCGCACCGAAGCCGAGCGACGGGTCGTCTTCGAGGCAGACTGGGACAATGCGCCGAATGGATTCAGCGGATCGCTGGCAAGGCTTGGGGCTCCTTCGGCAAATGAGATACTTCACTTTCTGAGATGACATGCGCCGTCTCCTCGATATCACCGGCGCATAAGGTACAGCTCGCCAGCTCTGTCCCGGAGGTTGTCAGGATGCGGCTCAACGTCCAGATCCTGGGCCGCGGCTTTCCTACCGGCATCACCAAATCCTGTCTGAAAAGCTCATCCGCCTCGTTTCGTACATAGAGAGATCGCTTTCGATCGCTAGCCGGCACTTTTCCCTGCGATAACGCCCGGAATATTCCGGCGGCGAGGCCGACCGAACCGACGGTACCCCGTACGCCGACGATCTTCCCTTTCACCCGCTCGGGCCGATCGCCGGCGCCAGGTGTTCGCACGATGACGTGCTGATCCAACCTATCCGCCCGGCCAACCTTGCCGGGCGGACGCGGCGCAAGAATGTTGATCCGGCCCAGTTGCAGACTTCCATGCAGGGTGACGATCCGCGTCTGGCCGTGCCCGCCAATAGGCTCGCGTGAGATATAGCTCGCCCGCAAACGACCGCCGCAACAACATCCATTGCTGTGACGGGCTATGCACGCTTGGTGGCGACTTGGGGCGCTAGTTCCAGAACGAAGCCAATTACGTGCACACTCCCCGCCGAGGCGCAGCGATCGCAGCGTTCGCTTCTGCTGCACCAAAGCAGCCCGGTCGTAGCGCTCCAGGCCTTGAATGCCTTTCAGATCTGCCGCCAGCGGGACGGCCAAAAGTGCGCCTAACATCGCCTGCCGCAGGCTGCGGATCCGCAGCACCGCCAGCTTGGACCGCGCCAGCGCCATCGCCGCATCGGGCGTGACCGGATGCCCGAGCC
>NZ_JALBGZ010000040.1:0-21222 GCF_023006515.1 Bradyrhizobium sp. PRIMUS42 | reverse complement strand
CCGAGTGATCGGCGACACCTGTATGCTGCTGTGCGGTTCTTCCTGCGTGCGCGTTTCGCGCAGCGGACCGCGGGTGCCAGCCGGCACCCGGCCTTCCCTGCGCCCTCTTGGATTTGAGGGTCGAGCGATCAAGCAAAGCTCGGGCGATTTAAGCCGCGAGGCCGAAGAGTCATGTTTGTGAGTCAAGCTGCGTGTCACAAGCTCGATATCGTAGGGTGGGCAAAGGCGCTCTTGCGCCGTGCCCACGATCTCTCTCGGTCGCGAAAGATACGTGGGCACGCTTCGCTTTTCCCACCCTACGGCACTCTTGCTCCGTCATTGCAAGGAGCCCTTGCGACGAAGCAATCCAGAATCCTCAACGGAATAGATTCTGGATTGCTTCGCTGCGCCCGCAATGACGATGCGGAGGAAGCGCGACCGGCATCGGCCGCCCGGGGCGTTAGCCCACACTCTTTCGCTGATTCAGGTATCGCAGAGCCAGCTTGACGAAATTGTGCACCACCATCGACGTCTCGTCCTCCCTGAAGACCAGAAACACGTCGGCCGTGGGCGGTGAGGGCCTGATCGGACGGAATACGATGTCGGCTGTTGTGAATCGCGCAATCGACTGCGGCACGAGTGCCACGCCGAAACCGGCGGCAATCAAGCTTGGGATCGACTGGGCGTCGACGACCTGTTGGGACACTCTGGGCAGGAAGCCGGCATCGACACAGCACGTCTGCACGTATCGTGCGAAGTCGGAGCTATTGGGATCGAGGATGACGTGATCCTCCGATGCCAGGTCACCGAGGGCGATGCGCTTGCGGCCCGCCAGCCGATGGGTGCCGGGCATTGCGAGAACGACCTCTTCCCGCCATGCAAGCTTGCTGGTCAGGTCGCGCTCGGCCGGAATGCCGCGAATGAGACAGATGTTGGTGGTGCGGCCGAGAAGCGCCGCGATCTGCAGCGCGGGTGCCTGCTCATGCACCGTCATCTTGACCCGTGGAGCGACCTCCCGGTAGGCCGCGAGCAGCTCTGCGAGACGGCCGCGCAGAATGGAGCCGGTCGCTCCGACATCCAGCGTTCCGATCAGGCCGGCCCCAATCGAACGAACCTCGTCCTCCGCGGCTTTGACCTGTTGCAGGATGGCGCGTCCCCGCACCAGCATGGCTTCACCGGCCTGGGTCAGCTCGACCCTGCGGCTGGTCCTGTAGAGGAGTTGGGTCCCGAGCTCGGCCTCGAGGATCTGGATATGCTGGCTGAGCGGCGGCTGCGAGAGGTTCAGCCGCCGGGCGGCGAGCGTAAAGCTCCGCTCTTCGGCAACCGCAATGAAGTATCGGAGCTGGCGGAGATCCATAGCGAAAACCTATCAATCGTGTCGCTCTATATATTGGACTTGATGTCGCACCTGGTCAACGAATGACCGATGGAGCCTTCCAGCGTCTTGCCGCGAAAGGCTCCGTACGCGGCGACCTCGCCGCCAACGACAAGAATGGCGGGAGGCTCCGGCCGACCAAGCCAGATGGAAGCCCAGCGAGCGAGGAAAGCCATGCCCAGGATCTTCAAGTCACTCTTCTTCCAGGTCGTCATTGCACTCGCCGCGGGGATTGCTCTCGGCGTGGCCTACCCGGACATCGCGTTGCAGATGAAGCCGCTGGGTGACGGCTTCATCAAGCTCATCAAGATGCTGGTCCCCGTGATCGTGTTCTGCGTTGTCGTGCACGGAATTTCCGCAGCCGGTGACCTCACAAAGGTTGGAAGGGTCGGCATTCGATCGCTGCTCTACTTCGAGATCGTCACCACCATCGCTTTGGTGTTCGGCATTGCGCTCGCCTATTATTTCCAGCCAGGCGCAGGAATGAATATCGACCCGAGGACGCTGGATGCCAAGGCGCTCAGCGGGTTCAGCCAGACGGCGGCTCAGGTCTCCGGCGGCGGCGTCTCCGAATTCCTGATGAAGCTCATTCCGACGACGCTCGTCGGAGCTTTCAGCTCCGGCGATGTTCTGCAGGTCCTGATCGTCTCGATCATGTTCGGTTGTGCTGTGTCACTGTGCGGCGAGCGCGCCAAGCCGGTCGTCGATTTCGTCGAGCGGGTGAACGAGATCATCTTCAAAATGATGAACTTCGTCGTCCGGCTCGCGCCGATCGGCGTCTTCGGTGCGATCGCCTTCACCGTCGGGAAATACGGCATCGGTTCGCTCAAGCAGCTCGGGGGCCTCGTTGCCCTGTTCTATCTCGCGGTGGTTCTGTTTGTGGTCGTCGTGCTCGGCGCGATCATGCGGCTCTCCGGCTTCAGTCTGTTCAAGTTGCTGGCCTATCTGCGCGAAGAGCTGTTGATCGTTCTCGGGACGGCCGCGGGCGATAGCGTGCTTCCGCAGACCATGCGAAAGCTCGAGCTGCTCGGGATCAAGCGATCGACCGTCGGTCTGGTGATCCCGACCGGATACTCGTTCAATCTGGATGCGTTCTCCATCTACCTGACCCTGGCCGCCGTCTTCATTGCACAGGCGACGAATACGCCGCTTGCCACGGGCGATCTCCTGGCTATCCTCGGCGTCGCGTTACTGACCTCCAAAGGTGCTCATGGCGTCCCGGGCTCGGCCATCGTCGTCCTCGCCGCGACACTGGCCGCCATTCCGGCCATCCCGGCGATCGGATTGGTGCTTATCTTGTCGGTGGACTGGTTCATCGGCATCGCCCGCGCACTCGGCAACTATGTTGGTAACTGCGTTGCGACGGTCGTCGTCGCCTCCTGGGAGGGAGACCTCGATCATGCCAAGGCGCACCGTATTCTGAACGGCGAGGTCGATCCTTCGGGAGAGGATCTGCGGGCCGACCCAGTCGGTGCGGAGGCTTCCGTCGCGGGTCTGCAGACCCTTTGAACTTGGAGGTATTTGAGCTTGGCGATGGTGACACTCTCGATCGAACCTTTGACGAAGCGGGCGTTCGCTCCGTTCGGAGACGTCGTCGAAACGGAGGGGATGACGCCCCTGTCGATCAACCAGGGATATGCCGAGCGCTATAATGGACTCGCCAATATCGATGTCGCCGCGGAAGGCGGACAGATCAACATCAGCTGGTTTGTCGCCTCAAAACGGCCTGCGCCGATCGCCATCCGCCTGATGGAGCGCCATCCGCTCGGAAGCCAGATGTTCATGCCCTTGACCGGAGCGAGCTGGCTGGTTGTCGTTTGCGCCGACCCGCTGGTGGCATCGAGCTATCGGGCGTTCGCGGCAAATGGCCGCCAGGGGGTAAACTATGCCCGGAACTGCTGGCACCATCCGCTGCTGGTTCTCGAGGACGCAAGTTCGTTCCTGGTTGTCGACCGGGCGGGGGACGGCGATAATCTCGAAGAATATTGGCTGAGCCAGGAGACGCAGCTCGATCTCGGGTCGATCGCATCGCACCGGTAAGTTTCACGAGGCTTGATGATGTCGTCGCAAACCTATCACATACCGCAGGGCGGCCTTCCGCCGCAGACGGACCTTCTGAGCGGCCGGGCGGTCTTTACCAACGCATACGCCGTCATCCCCAACGGCGTGCAACGCGACATCGTCGTCAGCCATTTGCCGCATTGGGACAACACGCGCGTCTGGGTCCTGGCGCGACCGCTGTCCGGCTTCGCCGAGACGTTCTCCCATTATCTCATGGAGATCGCGCCGGCCGGCGGAAGTGATGTGCCCGAGCCGGAGAAGGATGCCGAGGGCGGGTTGTTCGTCGTGGGCGGCAAGCTGAGTCTCAAGTTGGCGGATGGAGAGCATGAGCTGAGGCCCGGCAGCTTCGCCTATGTGCCGCCCGGCTGCGCCTGGAGCATTCGCAACCGCGGCGAGGGCCCTGCGCAGGTTCATTGGATTCGCAAGCTGTACCAGCGCGTGCCGGGATTGGCCGCGCCCGAGGCGATCGTGACCAACGAAGGCGCCATCGCCCCCGTGGCGATGCCGGGCACGGAAGGGCGATGGGCAACCACACGCTTCATCGATCCGGCCGACATGCGCCACGACATGCACCTCAATATCGTGACGTTCGAGCCGGGTGCCACGATTCCCTTTGCCGAGACGCACGTCATGGAGCACGGGTTGTACGTCCTCGAGGGTAAGGCGGTCTACCGCCTCAATCGGGACTGGGTGGAAGTCGAGGCCGGAGACTACATGTGGCTACGCGCTTTCTGCCCGCAGGCCTGCTACGCAGGAGGTCCCGGCCGTTTTCGCTATCTCCTTTACAAGGACGTCAACCGGCACATGAATCTGCGACAGGGACCTCCGCTGATTTAGCCTTGAGCGCCGTGAGAGGCTACTCCGTCTGCTCGACCGCGGCCGGCATCTTCGCGACCGACATCAGCGATCGTGCAACCTGATTGAGCAGCTGATCTGAGTTTTCCTCTTCGGCGAGCGACTTCGACAACAGGCTGACGATGGCGCTGTGGCGAAGTTGCTGGGCGAGATTGCGCGCCGTCGTGTAGGCGGCGATCTCGTAGTGCTCGACCCGCTGCGCTGCTCCAATCAGGGCGAGATCCGCGGCCGCGTCCTCCTTGTCCTCGCCTTCCGCCATGATCTCCTGGCCTTCCTCGACGAGGCCCATCATCCCCTTGCAGGGCTTGGCCCGTGCGGACTTGCCGAGCATCTCGAAGCACTCGTTGATCCGCTCGACCTGGGCCTCGGTCTCTGCCAGATGCTGTTCGAACAGCTCGCGCAACTGATCGAAGCGGGCAGCTTCCGCCATTTTGGGCAGCGCCTTGGTCAGCTGCTTTTCCGCATGCAGGATGTCGCGGAGCTCCTCGATCAGCAGATCGCCGAGACCGGCCTCGTCCACCGGCGGCGAACTCTCCGTGACGATGGCGGTGGCGGGGCCGGGCTCGCCGGCCTGGATTGCGGGCGAGTCCGTGAAGACCCAGTCGCCACCCTCGTTCCAGGGCCCCCGTGTATCGATCTCGCCGTGATCTCCGCTGCCGGTCGAATCGTTGAAGAACTGGTCG
The DNA here is from genome assembly GCF_023006515.1 of Bradyrhizobium sp. PRIMUS42. Lineage (NCBI taxonomy): Bacteria > Pseudomonadati > Pseudomonadota > Alphaproteobacteria > Hyphomicrobiales > Nitrobacteraceae > Bradyrhizobium > Bradyrhizobium sp. PRIMUS42. The sequence goes on along the minus strand of NZ_JALBGZ010000040.1, from coordinate 16,269 downwards.
ACCAGGCCTGGAGTCGGCGCGATACGGCCGATGCTGAGCGACGGCTTGCCCATGCTCTCGAGTGCCAGCGCGAACGCCTTCATGTGCGTGATCTCGCGGGTCATCAGGAATTGCAGCGCGTCCTTGGTGCCGGCGTCGTCGCAGAAGTTGATGAGCCGCTCATAGACGATCTTCGCCCGCGCCTCCGCCGCGATATTGCTGCGCAGGTCGACGTCGAGCTCCCCGGTGATCTTCAGATAGTCCGCGGTCCAGGCATTGCCCTGGGAGTTGAAGAGATTGACCCCGCCACCGCCCGCGATCGCGATCAGGGGATCGGCCTCGGCGGCCTGACGATCGAACTTCGAGGGCTTGAGGTGCATCCGCGCGAGCGTGCCGACGACCTCCAGATGGCTGAGCTCTTCGGTGCCGATGTCCATCAAGAGGTCCTTGCGGTCGGGATCCTCGCAGTTCAGGCCCTGTATCGAATACTGCATTGCAGCTGCGAGTTCGCCATTGGCGCCTCCGAATTGCTCCAGCAGCATGTTGCCAAAACGGGGGTCCGGCTCATCGACGCGAACGGTGAACATCAACTTCTTGACGTGGTGATACATGGGAGCTCTCGGTGTCGGAGGACAGTAGAAGATGTGTCTCCAATAGGCGCCGCTGCTGTTTGTTCCTATTGCGCAGATCCGCGTCGACGTATGCAGCGCACTGCATGTGCGCCTTGAAAGTGGTCAAGCGACCGCGATATCTGCAGCTACCGGTCTCGGGAGTAGCGGCCGCACAGCCTCTCCGGACCGCATGCTCAGATAGGCCGGATTGAAGCCGGCGAGGCGGACCAGGCCTCGCCAGTCCGTGATCGCGATGGTCTTGCCCCGCCATTGCAGCAGGTTGCAGCGGCGCAGCTCCTGGATCCTGCGATTGGCGTGAACCGGGGAGATGCTGCAAGCGGCTGCGAGGTCGGACTGGGTGAAGGGCGAGGACAATCGGAACTCCCTGGCGAGCCCTACGCTTTGCAGGCGCACGGCGATCTCGGAGAGCAGATGCGCCACGCGCGTCAGTGCGTCTCGACTGCCGAGGCTGATGGTCCAGTTTCGCTGGATGGCGTGATCGGTCAGCAGCATCAGCAGCAGGGCGCGCGACATCGCTGGCGAGCGCGCCGCCAATTCGTGAAGTAGCGGTGGGGCACGAGAGCGACGATGGCGGGGCCGAGCGCGATCAGATTGCCGTCAATGCGGGGACGGTAGAGCGTGTGCGGGTCCGCGATGTCACCGGGAACGCAGATTGAGGTAATCTGGCCGTCCGGACTCTCCGGATTCTGCCAGGAGAGATATCCCTACAGCAGCAGGCAGCATCGGGTTGTCTCGTCGCCGTGCCGCAGGATGGCCTGACGGGCGCCTAAATGGGCAATGCTGCTCGGCATATCCGCGAGGAGGTCGAGATCGTCGCTGGTTATTTCGGCAAGGCTCGTCAGTCGATCGGCGAGCTTGGAGACAGCAAATCCTGCCTGCATCTGATGTCCGATGGTCCGCCCGCTTCATACCTTGGCCGATCGGGAGGGGAGCGAGCATTAAACTGTGATAGGTTGACGGATGTATCGCCAATGCACCGCGGAAACGTGCCCCGGCGACCTGCAATGCTCAGGGCTCCCGCCGAGCGAGGAGAGGCGCGTTCGGCGCGAAATTCCGTCGCTCAATTGACTTTGTCGCCGAGCATGTTGTGGAAGGCGGTGGTGACGGCGGCAATGCCGTTCGCGCCGAGCATCAGCGCGAATTCACCCTGCTGCTCGTGACGAATGGCGTGCGCCATGATGCGCAGGCGCGGATCTCCCTGACTGTGCCACATCTGGTCTGCCATCCTGACCGCGCCCCTGTGATGCTTGCTCATCATCTCCAAGAACACCGTATCGAACTGATCGGGCGGCGCAGTCTTGACCTCTCGCATCTCGACGGCCGTCAGAAAGCCGGGCATGGCGGCACGCTCCTCCCTGCTGCAATCGGGCATCTCGGTGTCGAACCAGCTCAGCCACCAGTTCTCGAAAATCCGGTTCTCGCCCGACTGGCTCGCGACCATCAGCATTGCGAGCTTCTGCAGATGCGGGGCCTGCGCGCGCCTGACGGCAATCCGCGCCAGCTCGATGCCCTGGGCGTGGTGTGCCGTCATATGGCGGATATAGGTCTGGTCCGCATCCCTGACATGGCCGATCCACGGCGGCTCGTAGCCATGGCCGCCGAACAATGCGCTTGTTCCAAGCACCGCGACCACGCCGAGTGCGCCTGTGGTCCAAGCATTGGTGAAGCGGACGTCGTGTTCCGGCGCATGGCCACGCCTCCAGCGCAGCCCGGCGAACAGGGGATACATCACGGCCGAGGAACCGTGGACCAGCAATCCGATCCAATAGGGCTGTTGTAGCGTGAACAGCGGCTGCCGGAACGGAAACAGCGGTACGAGCACGAACCATTCCAAGCTTGAAGAGAACACGGCCCAGGGCAGTGCGAGCAGCAGGATCGTCTGCGGGCGCAGGTCGGCGGTCCAGCGCCCGAGCACGCCGAAGAACAACAGCGCCCAGGAGAAATCCGCCCATTGGTGGAAGGCGATCCCGACAAGGATCGCGTGCCACGACGGCTCCGCGCTGATGGCCCAGTCCCGTGCAGGGATGGCGGCGACCGTCATCCAGTCGACCGCCGCATTGCGGCCGATCCGGGCGGCGAAGAGCTGGCTGACGATGGTCGAGAAGGTGCTGCTGATCAGGCCGAGCTCGGCCGCCGCGATCCAGCGCGATCGCCGCCGTCCGCCGGTGACGTACGATGCGCTTTCGTCAATACGCCGCCCTGCAGAGCAATGCGCCGGTTGCGACCCGGCGGTCACGTGAGCTGCTTGAGTTTCTTCAGTGGATTGAGCGCGCTCGGCTTGTCCTGTTTGTCCTGCTTGACCTGTTCGTCGCGGCCGCGCTGCGCTTGCGCCTTGCCGTCATCGTGGAGATCCTGGTCGCCGATGATCTCGCCGATGGCTTGCCTGGTCTTGCCGACGATCCGTCGCTGAAGATCCTTCGTCTTGCCCATGATCTATCTCCGCACTCATGCCGCAGCCCCGGCGCTTGAAGGGGTGAGCGCCGTGGCGGTTTGGTCCAGTCGGCCTCCGGCAGCAGGGGGACACCGGAAGCGTTGGTGAGACTCTCTGCCGTGCGGTTAGTTCCTGTGGGTCTCACCTGGCGTCGAGTGATCACGCCTTCATTGCCCCGCAGCAGGATTGATGCCTCCGGCAATGTTTCCGATGGCCGGTCGAGATCCGTCGACATCAGCAGGCGACCACGACCGAGCCAGTGCCATTTTCTCGGCTCGGCGGCGATATTGAGCACGATCAGGATTTCAGACCGGCCGTCGGTCCGCCTGTAGGCGGAACATCGTTCTGGGATCGCAGCGGCGCATAGCCACCCTGACGCAAGCACGCATGTTCGTGCCTCAACGTGATCAATGCGCGAAACAGCGCGAGCACCGACCGCTCGCTGCCCCGTTGCTCGGCCACGTTGGGCGTCCCGCCGGGCTCGAGCGGCAGCCATGGGTCACCATCGGTAAATACTCCGCCGGCGCTGCCGTCCCACCGCATCGGCGCGCGTTCGGGATCGCGGCAAAGTCCGTGTGCCGGCACCAGCCGCTCGAAGGGATCGCGGACGCGGTCCGACGGAATGGGAACGCGTTTGCGGCCGATCTCGTCACCCATGAAAAAGAACGGCGTTCCTCGCAGCGTCATCAGCAGCGTCGCCAGCACGCGCATCTGCGGCTCGCCGATCTTGCTCGCGATCCGCTGCTTGTCGTGGCCGCCGATCACCCACTGGCCAGGCATGTTCAGGGAGGGCGTGGAAATACGCGTCGATCGCCGCTTGCAGCGACAAGGCGTTCCACGTCGAGTCGAGTAGGGCGAAATTGAGCGGCAGATGCAGCCGCGGCCGGTCGTTGCTGTAGAAGTGCCCGATGCGGTCGGTCTTGCCCTGCACCTCGCCGCACAACATTCGTCCCGAATAGCTGTCGATCACTTCCCGAATGAACTCGATGCAGTCCATCGCCTCCGGCCGGTCGGCGGTAAAGACGGGCGTCTGTCGCTGTGGCGGTGGTTTGCCGTCGGCCTGCGGGTTCGGCGGATTGTCGCGCAACAGCTCGTCCTTGATCAGGACCGCGCTGGCGTCGACGCGGAAGCCGTCGACGCCGCGGTCGAGCCAGAAGCGCATGACATCCGCGATCGCGGCCCGAACCTGGGGATTGCGCCAGTTGAGGTCGGGCTGCTCGACGAGGAAGGAGTGATAGTAATATTGCCGCCGCGCTTCGCACCATTCCCAGCCGCTGCCGCCGAAGCGGCTCAGCCAGTTATTGGGCGGGCCGCCGTTCTCGGCGGGATCAGCCCAGATGTACCAGTCGGCCTTGGCGCTGTTGCGCGAGCTCGAGCTCTCGACAAACCATGCGTGATCGTCAGCGGTGTGGTTGGGAACGAGATCGAGGATCAGACGGATATCCGCGGCGTGTAGCGTCTCGAGCAGGCGGTCGAACTCGTCGAGGCTGCCGAAGGTGGGATCGATGGAGCAATAGTCGGAGATGTCGTAGCCGAGGTCACGGAAGGGACTCTTGTAGATCGGCGTCAGCCACACGGCGTCCCCGCCGAGCCATTTCAGATAGTCGGTGCGAGACATCAAGCCGGCGAGGTCACCCTTGCCGTCGCCGTTCGAGTCCTGGAAGGAAATCAGTGCGATCTCGTAGATGACGGCGGATTGCCACCACGCAGCTTCGTCACTGAACTCGCTCATTGCCTTGCTTCACCCCGTCAGGCTTGGCCTGTGCTGCGATCTGCCTTGCCGCGGTTCGGGCGCTCTCGATGCCCTTGGGAAAGCCGCTGCGGTTGGGATATAGCTTGCGCCGTGCATCGCGCGGCGGGCGCCGTGGCTTGGTGTCCTGCGCGGCGCGGTAGTCGAGCATGGCGAGGCCGCCGACCATCAACAGCGCCAACGCGATATTGCCCTTCTTGGGATTGTCCGGCGTCAGCCCCGAGAGCAGCGCAGCGGCGTCGAGGCCGTCGCTGCCCACGCGGGCCCACAGGCCGGCGTTCTTGTCGACGGACAGCGACATGATCCCGGCCAGGATCTCGCGGACGCCGAAGGCGCGGACCATGGTCTCATGGCCTTCCATGCCCAGCGTTTCCGTAACGCGTCGGGGCGTGAGAAACTCGACGACGCCGAGACCGATGCTGAACCAGCCGAGCGCGCGTGCCAGCAGATCCTCGGGGCGTTTCAGGCTCGGGCCGCCCTCGATGATCTTCGGGTCGCCCTTGGTACGCACGATGTTGGAGAAATGAAACATGGCTTGCTCCTTCAGGGCCTCAGTACGACCTTGACGCAGGAGTCTCGCTTGTCGCGAAACACCTGGTACATCTCCGGTCCCTGTTCGAGCGGGACGGTGTGGGTGATGACGAAGGACGGATCGATCTCGCCCTCTTCGATGCGGCGGAGCAGGTCGTCAGTCCAGCGGTTGACGTGGGTCTGGCCGGTTCGCATCGTCAGGCCCTTGTTCATGAAGGCGCCCATGGGCAGCATGTCGGAGAGGCCGCTATAGACGCCGGCGACGGAGATCACGCCACCCGGACGGCAGACATAGATCATCTCGCGCAGCACATGCGGTCTGTCGCTCTCCGCCATCACCATCTGCTTGGCGCGGTCGAGCAGCGTATCGGGCAGGGATGCCATCACATGCGATTCCATGCCGACGCAATCGATGCATTTTTCGGGGCCTTTGCCGTCGGTCAGTTCCTTGAGCCGCTCGAGGACGCTCTCACTCTCGAAGTTGATCGTGGTGGCGCCGCCGGCTTCCGCCATGCTGAGCCGCTCGGGCAGGCAGTCGATCGCGATCACCTGGTTGGCGCCGAGCAGGATCGCGCTGCGGATCGCCATCTGCCCCACGGGACCGCAGCCCCAGATCGCGACCGTGTCGGTCGGCTCGATGTCGCATTGCACGGCAGCCTGCCAGCCGGTCGGGAAGATGTCGCTGAGGAACAGGAGCTGTTCGTCGGGGATGCCGGCGGGCACCTTGATGTGGGTGGCGTCAGCAAAGGGCACGCGGAGATATTCGGCCTGTCCGCCGGGATAGCCGCCGGTCAGATGCGTGTAGCCGAACAGGCCGGCGGTCGTGTGTCCGAACACCTTGTCTGCGAGATGCCGCTTGCGGTTGGTGGTCTCGCAGACGGAGAAATTGCCGCGCTTGCACTGGTCGCATTCGCCGCAAATGATCGTGAAGGGCACGACGATGCGGTCGCCCTTCTTCAGCTTGCCGTCGACGCCGGAGCCGACCTCGACCACTTCGCCCATGGTCTCGTGGCCCATGATGTCGCCGGGCAACATACCCGGGATGAAATTGTGGAACAGGTGCAAGTCGGATCCGCAGATGGCGCAGCTCGTGACCTTGATGATGGCGTCGCGCGGATCCTGGATCTCCGGATCGGTGACGGTGTCGCACCTGATATCCTCCTTGCCGTGCCAAACCAGCGCCTTCATCATCCGTCCTCCGGGCTGAACCAGTTGGCACTTAAGTCCAGGAATGAACGATGGTTGCTATCGCCGCGCGCAAATCTCGCACCGCACCGGCGCGTGCAAATTTGGAACGAGAGAGCAGGGCAGCGATTGGACGTGATCGACAGTCAAGCGAGGACACGCTCATGCCCGCCAATCAACTCGCCGTCGTCACCGGCGCCTCCACCGGTATTGGCCTGGAACTCGCACGATGCAGCGCCCAGGCAGGATTCAACCTCGTCATCGCCGCCGACGAGCCCCAGATCGAACGAGTGGCCGTCGATCTGCGCCGGCTCGGCGTCAGCGTCGAGCCGGTCGAGGCCGATCTTTCCACCACCGAAGGCGTCGACAAGCTCTGCGCCGCGGTCGGCGACCGGCCGATCGATGCGCTGCTCGCCAATGCCGGCATTGGGCTGGGCAAGGCCTTCCTTGATCAGGATTTTGCCAGGGTGAGGCACCTCGTCGACACCAACATCACCGGAACGCTCTACCTGATCCATCGTGTCGGCAACGAGATGCTCCGGCGCAACTCCGGGCGGATCCTGATCACGGGCTCGATCGCCGGCTTCACGCCCGGCAGCTTTCAGGCAGCCTACAATGCCTCGAAGGCGTTCCTCGATTCATTCTCGTTCGCGCTGCGCGAAGAACTGCGCGATAGCGGCGTCACCGTCACCTGCCTGATGCCCGGCGCCACCGACACCGAGTTCTTTCGCCGCGCCGAGATGATGGATACCAAGGTAGGCACCGAGAAGAAGGACGGCGCCTACGATGTCGCCAAGGCGGGCGTCGATGCGATGCTGCGCGGGGACTCCGATATCGTCACCGGGCTGAAGAACAAGATCCAGACCACGGTCGCCAACGTCACGCCAAACGAGGTGCTGGCAAAGCAGCATCGCAAGATGGCCGAACCAGGTACGGCAAAATCGTAGCGCTGGCCGTAGGCGCGATGGGCCTCATCCCGCGAGAAACCCTCCGTCCACCGCGACCACTGTTCCGGTCGCGTATCGCGAAGCCGGCATGCAAAGGAAAGCAACCGCACCGGCGATATCTTCCGGCCGCCCCCATCGCTTGAACGCGGTGCGGTCGGCAATGCGCTGATAGTGGGCGCGATCGGTGCGGCCCGCGGCATTGATCGCCGTTTCGATGTAGCCGGGCGCAACGGCATTGACGCGGATATCGTCCTCGGCCCACTTCAGAGCCAGCGCCTTGGTCAGCATCACGACGCCGCCCTTGCTGGCGCAATAGGCGGGAATCCGTGGCAGCGCCAGCGTCGCATTCATCGAAGCGATGTTGACGATCGAGCCCCTCGTCTGCGCGAGCAGCGGATGGAATGCCATGCAGGTGCGGAACGTGCCGGTGAGATTGACGTCGAGGACCTTCATGAAGGTCTCGATCTCGAACTCCTTGTCGCGCGCGAGAATCCCGGCGCAATTGACGAGGGCGTCGACGCGCTTGTGCTGCAGGGCGAAGGACGTGACGGCGGCGTCGTCGGTGACATCAAGCGTCGCGAGCGTGAGTCCGGCGCGCGGCTTCAGCAGGGTGCGGGCCAGATCGGCGTCGTTCGCGCCCGTTGCGGTGACCGTCGCGCCGAGATCGCAAAATTGATTGCTGATTGCGGCGCCAATGTCCCCAGCGCCGCCGATCACGACGGCATGAAAGCCGGGTGCAAGGGAAAAGTTCGAGTTCATCGGACGCGTCTCATTTCAGGGATTTCGGAGGCGGAGCCGTCGATTCGCGGACCACCAGCGAGAAATCGATCTCGCGATGCATGATGGTCTGCTCGCCGGCGAGGCTCCGCACCAGATATTCGCCTGCGCGCTGCCAGGTTTCTCCGGTCGGAACGTGGATCGTGGTGAGGCTCGGGCGCAAATGGCGGCTCCAGTCGAGGTCGTCGAAGCCGACCACCGACAGATCGCGCGGCACGGAGAACCCGTCGCGCTCCGCCTCGAGCAACACGCCGTAGGCGATGACGTCGTTGCCGCACACCACGGCTGTTGGGCGGTCCTTGAGGTTGAGGAGATAGCGGGCCGCCTCGCGCGCATCGTCCAGCGTATAGGGCACCTCGACGTGCCATTGCGGAGGAAGCTCGATGCCGTTCTCCGTCAGCGCGCGGCGAAAGCCGGTGACGCGGGCGCTCGCGCGGTCGTTGTTGCGCTGGAGCGCCGAGACGATTCCGATGCGGCGGTGACCGAGCTCGATGACGTGGGCGGCGGCGCGGTGGGCTGCGGCTTCGTTGTCCGTTCCGACGCAAGGGTAGGGCCTGTCGGGCTGGTAGATGCCGACATTGATGAAGGGCACTTTGTTGTCGGCAAGCAGCTTACGCAATCCGTCGTGATGGCAATCGCCGCGCAGCACCAGCCCGTCGACGCCGCGGCTGATCAGATTGCGCGCCTGCTGCAATTCGACATCGAGGTCATATCCGCTCGTGGTGAGGAACAGCATGTATCCGACTGACGATAGATATTGCTGCAGTGAGGCGATGCCGCGCGCGAACATCGTGTTGTCGATCGTTGGCACGATCGCGCCAAGCGTGCGCGAGCGGCGCGACGACAGGATGCGCGCCGGCGCATGCGGGATGTAACCGAGTGCGTCGATGGCCTGCTCGATCCGCGCGCGCAGGGAAGGGCTCACCGCGTCCGGATTGTTGAGGGCGCGCGAGACCGAGGCGGTTGAAACGCCAGCGCGGGCCGCAACGGCGCGGATGCCTTGTTTGACGGACTTGGCGTTGGTCAATCTCATGAATGTAACGTTACATCTAGCGGATCGCGCCGCGTGCTCGCGATAATGGTCCTAGTCTGCGGTAGATTGCGCGATCTGTCCATCGCTTGACACGGCTGGGCTGAGGTCTATTTTGTAACCGTTTTCAAATTGTGCTCGAAGATGTTCAAAATGGTTCGCCGGCTTAAGGCGGCCAGCCGGGAGGAGAGTTCAATGAAGGTCAGGATGCTCGCGACCCACGTCGCGTTGCCCGTTCTCGCGATTGCCGCCGCCAGCGCGCAAGCGCATGCCGCCGATTTCGACTGGATGAAGTTCAAGGGCAAGACCGTCACCTTTCTCGCCAACAACAATCCGGTCGCGCAGGCGCTGCTGACTTACAAAGCCGATTTCGAGAAGCTGACCGGCATGACCCTGAAGGTCGACGGCTATCAGGAACAGCAGATGCGCCAGCGTCTGGTCACCGTCATGAACGCGAACAGCGACGAGGTCGACGTGTTCATGACGCTGCCCTCCCGCGAGGGCGAGCAGTTTGCCGCCGCCGGCTGGTACGGCGATCTCACGACGATGGCCAAGACCGACGTCGCCAAGGACTACGACCCGGCAGGGCTGAGCCAGGCGCTGCTGAAGGCTGCGACCTTCGGCGGCAAGCTGACCAGCATGCCGATGAACATAGAAGGTCCGATCTTCTATTACCGCACCGACATCTTCAAGAAGTGCGGCATCGAGGCTCCGAAGACCATCAAGGAGGTCGAAGCTGCAGCTGGCAAAATCAAGACTTGCGACAGCGCGGTGACGCCGTTCGTCTCGCGCGGCCTCAAGCCCGCGATCGCCTACACCTTCAGCAACATGCTGCACAATATCGGCGGCAGCTACATCGCCAGCGGCAAGTCGAACCTCTGCTCGGCCAAGGGCAAGGAAGCGCTCGACACCTATAGCCGGCTGCTGCGCGACTTCGGACCGCCCGGCGTCGTGAACTACAGCTTCCAGCAGATTTCGGCGCTCTATCGCAGCGGCCGCGCGGCGATGGCGTTTGAATCGTCCAATGAGCTGCGCACGGTGATGGAAGGCGGCGCCCGGCTGAAGGACACCGGCCTGCTGCCGTTCCCGGCAGGCGAGGCCGGCCAGGTGCCGACCACGATCGGCTGGGGCATGGCGGTATCCTCGCACAGCAAGCAGCCGGAGGCAGCCTGGTATTTCGTGCAATGGGCGAGCAGCCCCGAGGTGCAGAAGAAGATGGCGCTGCAAGGCATTGCCCCGCCGCGTCCGTCTGTCGCCAAGGACCCTGAGTATCGTAAGTGGATCGACGAGGAGCCGGTCCGCAAGGAATGGCAGGCCGCGCTCGACGTGCTCGCCACCAAGGGCTCGTCCGAGGTCGGCTATCCTATCGTTGCGAACCCGGAATCGCGCGAGTTCATCGGCCAGGCGGTGCAGGATCTGATCCTGAAGCAGAAGCCGATCGAGCAGGCTTGCGCGGATGCCGACAAGGCGCTCGATGCGCTGATTGCGCAGAAGTAACGGCTCAAGGTCGGCGGGCTTGCTGCCTGTCGGCACCTCCTCACTTCCAAGGAAACGGACGCATGTCTGATGCGGCTGCGACACTCGCGCAGGACCGGCAGAGGCTGGAAATGTCGGCGCTCTCCGCGCCGGCCGTGATCTTCACGGTCGCGATGATCGCGTTTCCCGTCGTCTATACGGTCTGGCTCGGCTTCCAGAACTTCTCCTCGACCGGCAAGCAGTCCTTCGCGGGCCTTGCCAACTATTCCAGGCTGGTCTCCGACTACGAGTTCTGGCACGGGCTGTGGGTGACGATCGCGCTCTATGTGCTGTCGCTGGTGCTGCAGCTCGTCTTCGGCGTCTGGCTCGCGCTGGTGCTGTTTCACGCCAAGCGCCTGCCGGGGATCGTGCGCTCGCTGTTCATCTCGCCCTTCATGATGCCGCCGGTGGTCGCCGGCATGATGTGGCTGGTGATCCTCGATCCGTCGCTGGGTGCAGCCAACTATGTCCTGCAATCATTCGGCCTGCCGCCGTCGGACTGGCTGGCGTCGCCGACATGGGTCATTCCGACGGTTGCTCTGATAGACAGCTGGCAGTGGACGCCCTACGTCGCCTTGATCGTGCTCGGCGGCCTGCAATCGCTGCCGCCGAGCGTCTATGAGGCCGCGCAGATCGACGGCGCATCGCCGTTCAAGACCTTCCAGCGCATCACGCTGCCGCTGCTGTTGCCGACCATCGTCACCGCGGCGATCCTGCGCAGCGTCGACTTGCTGCGGTTCTTCGACATCATCTACATCACCACCCAGGGCGGCCCGGGCAACGCCTCGAACACGCTCAACATCTACGGCTTCCGCGTCGGTTTCGAATTCTTCAACATCGGCTATGCCAGCGCCCTGATGCTGACGCTGACGGCCATCGTATTCGGCGCCGTGCTCGCCTTCAACCGCCTGCGCGGCGCGGTGGCCTGGTGACGCCATGACCGATGCCGCCAATACCGACCGCTGGATCCGCTGGCTCAATCTGGTGCAGCTCGTGCTTGCAGGCATCATCATCATGACCCCGACGGTCTGGATGGTGCTGTCCTCGTTCAAGCCGTCCTTCGAGGTCACCGCCTATCCGCCGGCGCTGATCTTCACGCCGACATTGGAGAACTATGTCGAGCTGACGAGGACCACGCCATTCCTGAGCTACGCGCTCAACAGCGTCATCGTCACCGTCGGCTCGACCGCGCTCGGGCTGCTGTTTGGGATCCCCGCCGCCTTTGCCGTCTCCTGGACGCGGATTTCCTGGCCGGCGATCCTGACGCTGGCGGCGCGCATGGCGCCCGGCACGCTGTTCCTGCTGCCGTGGTACGTCATGTTCCGGCAGGTCGGCATGATCGGCTCCTATACCGCGCTGATCCTCAGCCACGCCGTGATCACATTACCGATCGTGATCTGGGTTTTGCTGCCTTCCTTCGACGGCATTCCTCGCAGCGTGTTCGAAGCGGCGCAGGTGGACGGATGCAGCGTCACGCGCATCCTCTGGCGCATCGCACTGCCGCTGGTGGCATCCGGCGTCGCGGTGTCGGCGATCCTCGCCTTCGTGTTCTCGTGGAACTACTTCCTGTTTGCGCTGGTGCTCTCCAATGGCGACACCAAGACGCTGATCGCGGCGGCCTTCAACTTCATCGGCGAAGGGTCGACGCAATGGGGCGCCCTGATGGCTGCGGCGACGCTGATCGCTTTGCCGCCGCTGGTGCTGGCGGCCCTGGTTCAGCGCTGGCTCGTTTCCGGACTGACGCTCGGCGCGGTGAAAGGCTAGGTCTCTGATGAATGTATCACCCCGTCCAAATTCGATCATGCAGGCCGCGGTCTTCCACGGCAACGATCGCATCACCATCGAGCGCGTGGCGATGCCCGAAATCGGCACAGGCGAGGTGCTGGTGCGCGTCTCCCGCACTGCGCTGTGCGGCTCGGACTTCAAGCTCTGGCACAAGGGCGCCGAATTCACCGCTGGCCACGAGATCTTCGGCGTGGTCGAGCAGCCGGGTCACCGTCTGCATGGCTGGCGCTGCGCCGTCTATATCCCCTTGCACTGCGACCGCTGCGCCGCCTGCAAGCGCGGCGACACCCAGATGTGCCTGCAAGTCTCCAGCCTGATCGGCTGGAACAGGCCGGGTGGGTATGCCGAATATGTGCCGGTGCCGGAAAACTGCCTGCTGCCGGTGCCTGACGATATCGAGAACAGCCTCGCGCCGCTGCTGCTCGACACCATCGGCACCTCGGGCCACGCCGTGCGTTTCGTTAGCCGCGTCGTGCCGCCGGCCGAGGCCGGGCCGGTTCTCGTGATGGGAGCAGGGCCCGTCGGCCTCGGCGTCGTGCTGGCGCTTCGCGCGCTCGGCTATGACGACGTTCACGTCGCCGATCCCAACGCGACGCGACTCAAGATCGCGCAATCGTTCGGCGCGAAGGCGCATCCGGTCGGCGATACCTCGAAGCGCTTCGCCCTGATCATGGAATGCTCCGGTGCCCATGCCGCGCGCAACCTCGGCATCGAGCTGGTGCTGCCGCGCGGCGCCTTGGTGCTGGTCGGCGAGAACGCCGCGCCCTGGACCATCGAGGAAGGCAAGGTGTTCCGCCGCAAGGATTTCTACATGATCCGGACCTTCTACTTCCCGGTTTCCGATTTCGAGCCGAATGTCGAGCTGCTGCGCAAGTACAAGGACGAATACCGCGTCCTCGTCGACGGCGAGTTCGGTCTCTCGGCGCTACCAGAGAATTTCGCCCGCTTCGCCAAGGGCGAGCTGATCAAGCCTGTACTGGCGCTGGACTGAGCGATCATGGCCTCGATCTCGATCCGCAACCTCGTCAAGCGCTACGGCAATTTCACCGTGATCCCCGATCTCAATCTGGAGATCGCGGACCATGAATTCGTCGTGTTCGTCGGCCCGTCCGGCTGCGGCAAATCCACCTTGCTGCGCATCATCGCCGGCCTGGAGCCGATTTCTTCGGGAGAGCTCTATATCGGCGACAAGCGCGTCAACGGCGTGCAGGCCGCCCACCGCGACATCGCAATGGTGTTCCAGGACTACGCGCTCTATCCGCACATGAAGGTCTACGACAACATGTCCTTTGCGCTGGAGCTGCGTGGGGTGTCGAAGGCCGAGATCGACGCGCGCGTGAAGCGCGCCGCGGCGCTCTTGCACATCGAACCCTATCTTGACCGCAAGCCGAAGGAGCTCTCCGGCGGCCAGCGCCAGCGCGTCGCCATGGGCCGCGCCATCGTGCGCAATCCCAAGGCGTTCCTGTTCGACGAACCGCTGTCCAATCTCGACGCAAAGCTGCGTGGGCAGGTGCGGGCCGAGATCAAGGCACTGTCGCAGGAACTGAAGACCACCATGGTCTTCGTCACCCACGACCAGATCGAGGCCATGACCATGGCCGACCGGATCGTGGTGCTTCAGAGCGGCACGATCCAGCAATACGACACACCCGAGACCGTTTACGAACGACCCGCCAATCAGTTCGTCGCCGGCTTCATCGGCTCGCCCGCCATGAACTTCTTTCCGGTCGAGTGGCAGCAGGAGCGCGCGATCCTCTCGCAAGGCGGGATGGTGGTGCCGCTGGAAGGCGAGAGCGCAGGCCGTCTCAGGCTGGCGGGCAATGCAGTGCTCGGAATTCGCCCTGAGCATTTCGCCGTGACCACGGAGGTCGCCGACGGCATTGCCGTCAACGTCAAGCTGGTCGAGCCGCTTGGATCGGATACGCTGATCCATTTCGATCTCGCCGGCGTCTCCGCGATCGCGCGGGTCGATCCGTCGCTGCGGCCGAAGGTCGGCGATCGCATCAGCTTGCGGCCGCAGCCGGGCAAGACGCATCTATTCGATGCCTCCAACGGGCAGGTTTTGCGGTGAGCGGGTCGGCGGACATCGGTGATTGGTCGGCACTGGCGGGCGTCGCGTCGCGGGAAAGGCCGGTGCATGTGATCTGCCTTGGCCTGTCCGCGCTCGACCAGGTCTGGCGCGTCGATCGTCCATTCGCGGGTGGAAGTGAGAAGATCAAGGCAACCGGTTACGGCACGCTCGGCGGCGGGATGTCTGCCAACGCTTCGGTCGCGATAGCAAATCTTGGCGGGTCCGTCGCGTTCTGGGGGCGGGCAGGGAACGACGCCGCAGGACATGAGATGAGATCGGCCTTCATCACCGAAGGCGTCGATGTCGAGAACTTCCGGCTGTTTCCCGAGGGCCGCTCGTCGGTCTCCGGGATCATCGTCGACAGTTCCGGTGAACGCCAGATCGTCAACTTCCGCGGCCTCTATCCGGAAGCTGCGGACTGGCTTCCGCTTGAAGCCGTCGCTCGCGCATCATCCGTGCTGGCGGATCCGCGCTGGGTCGAGGGCGCAGCGACGCTGTTCCGCGAAGCCCGAAGGCGCGGCATTCCAACGGTGCTCGACGGCGATATGGCCGATGCCGAGGTGTTCGAACGGCTGCTGCCACTCACAGACCATGCCATCTTCTCCGAACCTGCGCTCACCGCCTTTGCCGGATCGGCCAAAGATGAATCACTCGCCGCGCTCGCGCGCTTCGGTTGCCGCGTCATCGCCGTCACGCGGGGCGAGGGGGGCGTGAGCTGGTACGAGAACGGCGAGCTGCACCGGCAGTCGGCCTATGCCGTCGAGGTCGTCGACACCACAGGCGCCGGCGACGTGTTCCACGGCGCCTATGCGCTTGCGATCGGCGTCGGACTCGATGCGCGCGCAGCCATGGCGTTTTCGGCGGCGACAGCCGCCATGAAATGCCGCCACGCCGGTGGCCGCAATGGAATCCCTGATATCAACGAGTGTCTTGCATTCATGAGGACGACGCCATGAGAACGATTGGAAAGAACCGTGGCCTGGCACGGCTTGCTGACGCGGAGGGCCACTTTCGCATGGTCGCGCTGGACCAGCGGCCGCCATTGTTCGATGCCATCGCGAAAGCAAAAGGCATCACCCGGGAGCAGGTCGAATATTCCGACGTCACGGCGGCGAAGCGCCTTCTTGTCGAGAACCTCGCGCCGCATTGCAGCTCGATGCTGTTCGACCCGAATTTCGCGGTGCCCGCGGCGATCGATCTGTTGCCGCCGCGCTGCGGCTTGATCATGACGCTGGAGGAGCACCGCGTTGAAGAAACCGCGGGCGGCCGCAAGTCGCGGGCGATCACCAATTGGAGCGTGGAGAAGATCCGCGCGATGGGCGGCGACGCCGTCAAGGTGCTGGCCTGGTACCGGCCGGACGCCGATGCCGCGGTCAACGAGCATCAGAAGCGCTTCGTCCGTGAGGTCGGCGAGGACTGCGCCCGCCACGACATTCCCTACGTCCTTGAGCTGCTGGTCTATCCGTTCCTCGGCAGCGCCAATCACACCGCGGACTATGTGGAATCGCCCGGCAAGCTGCCAGGCCTCGTCATCGACAGCGTGCGCGAGTTTGCCAAGCCGGAATATTGCGTCGATCTCCTCAAGCTGGAGAGCCCGCTTGCGGCGGGCGGCCTGCCGGCCCGCGACGGCAGTGCG
>NZ_JALBGZ010000409.1:0-5800 GCF_023006515.1 Bradyrhizobium sp. PRIMUS42 | reverse complement strand
GGCCCGATTTGGCGAAGCATCCCGGCGCCGTCAGCTCGCCGATGGTCGGCACCGCCTATTGGGCGCCTGAGCCGGGCGCCAAGCCGTTCATCGAGGTCGGCAGCAAGGTCTCGGTCGGACAGACGTTGCTGATCATCGAAGCGATGAAGACCATGAACCAGATCCCCTCGCCGCGCGCCGGCACGGTGACGCAGATCCTGATCGAAGACGGCCAGCCGGTCGAGTACGGCGAGCCGCTGGTCATCATCGAGTGAGGGAGTGGCGAATAGCGAGTAGCGAATAGTTACTCCTGCCTGTTTCGCCATTCGCTATTGCCCCTTCGCCCCCTGAGGCACCATGTTCGACAAGATCCTCATAGCCAATCGCGGCGAGATCGCCCTTCGCATCCTCAGGGCCTGCAAGGAGCTCGGGATCGCGACGGTCGCCGTGCACTCCACCGCCGACGCCGATGCCATGCATGTGCGCCTGTCGGACGAGAGCGTGTGCATCGGGCCGCCGGCATCCAAGGACAGCTATCTCAACGTCCCCGCGCTGCTCGCGGCCTGCGAGATCACCGGCGCCGATGCCGTGCATCCCGGTTACGGATTCCTGTCTGAAAATGCCCGCTTCGCGGAAATCCTGTCCGAGCACAATCTGCATTTCATCGGTCCCAAGGCCGAGCACATCCGCCTGATGGGCGACAAGATCGAGGCGAAGAAGACCGCCAAGCGCCTGGGCATCCCCGTGGTGCCCGGCTCCGACGGCGCGGTCGGCCCCGATGACGACGCGATAGCGATCGCCCGCAAGATCGGCTTCCCGGTCCTGGTGAAGGCTGCGGCCGGTGGCGGCGGCCGTGGCATGAAGGTCGCGCACAGCGAGGCCGACCTCCAGGTGGCGCTGTCGACGGCGGCCAATGAGGCCAAATCCGCCTTTGGCGATGCCTCCGTCTACCTCGAAAAATACCTCCAGAAGCCGCGCCATATCGAGATCCAGATCCTCGGCGACGGCCGCGGCGGCGCCATCCATCTCGGCGAACGCGACTGCTCGCTGCAACGCCGCCACCAGAAGGTCTGGGAAGAAGGCCCCTCGCCCGTCCTCGCCGCCGCCGCGCGCGCCAAGATTGGCGAAACCTGCGCCAAAGCCATGCGCGAGATGAAATATCTCGGCGTCGGCACCATCGAATTCCTGTTCGAGGACGGCGAGTTCTACTTCATCGAGATGAACACCCGCATCCAGGTCGAGCATCCCGTCACTGAGAGCATTACCGACATCGACCTCGTGCTGGAGCAGATCCGCATCGCCGCCGGCGGCGACCTGCCGGCCAGGCAGGAAGAGATCCAGGTCATCGGCCATGCGATCGAGTGCCGCATCAACGCCGAGCATCCCCAGACCTTCCGTCCCTCGCCCGGCCGCATCCTGCAATACCATCCGCCCGGCGGGCTGGGCGTCCGGATCGATTCCGCCGTCTACCAAGGCTACACGATCCCGCCCTATTACGATTCCCTGGTCGGCAAGCTGATCGTGCATGGCAAGACCCGCGCCGAATGCCTGATGCGGCTGCGCCGGGCGCTCGACGAGATGGTGGTCGAAGGCATCGAGACCACGCTGCCGCTGTTCCGCGCGCTAGTGCGCGAAGACGACATCATCAACGGCGATTATCACATCCACTGGCTGGAACAGTACCTGGCCGGCAAGGCGGAACCCGCGCCGAGGTAATCTCCCCTCCCCTGGTGGAACCCTTTGGCCTCAATCGCGTTCTGGACGCTGGGGCCAGTTCCAAGGGGGCGTTTTGAACTCCACTGAATGTACACCGGTGAACCGTCGTGACGGCTGACGCCCAACGACGGCGCACGCTCTGGCAGATCCTGCTGTTCTCAGCGGGCCTTTTGGTGCTGACCGTGATCAGCGCCGGCTCCGTCTACCTCGTCAACAAGGCGCGGGAAGACAGCAAATGGGTGGTTCATACCATCGAGGTCGAGAACCAGATCAACGCCCTGCTGCTCGAGATCCGGCGCGCAGAAAGCGGCGCCCGTGGCTTCTTGCTGACGCAGGGGGCAAATTTCCGCGACGACCATGAAAAGGCCGTGGCCGCCATCATCCCCGCCCTCGACAAGCTCACGCGCCTGAGCGGCGACAATCCAGGGCAACGTGAGAAGATCGAAAAGCTGAGCGCCGCCCTCGAAACCCGCCTCGGCCAGTTCGCGCAGGAGATGACCTTCATCCAGCAGGGCCAGCCGGACAAGGCCGTGGCGCTGGTCCGCGAGGCCGCGGCACAGGACACCACGACAAAGATCACCGCCGTCGCGAACGCGATGATCCAGGAGGAGGAGCGCCTGTTCCGCCTCCGCACCGCCAACTCCGACCGCAGCCAGACCCTCGCCGCCTCGATGACGGGCATCGGCTCCGGCCTCGTCGTGGTTCTGGCGCTGATCTCGATCTGGCTGGTGCGGCGCTCGGCAGTCGCCCGCGAGGAGGCCGAGAACCGCCTGCGCGAGGCCTACGCCAACCTTGAGTCCGTCGTCGACGAACGCACCGCGGATTTGCGCGAGGCCAACGACGAGATCCAGCGCTTTGCCTATATCGTCAGCCACGACCTGCGCTCGCCGCTCGTCAACATCATGGGATTCACCAGCGAGCTCGATGAACTCGGCAACGACATCTTTCGCCGCATCGGCGGCCTCGCCCACGTCCCTGCGGACGGACCGCCGTTGGCGCCCGCGGGGCCCGGCGAGATCGCGCTCGAGGGCGCCGACAAGCAGCTCTCGGAGGATTTTTCCGAAGCACTCGGCTTCATCAAGTCGTCGATCGCCAAGATGGACCGGCTGATCTCGGCGATCCTCAACCTCACGCGCGAGGGCCGGCGCGAATTCCAGCCCGTGAAGATCGACACAAGCGAGCTGATCGAGGGCATCGTGTCGACGCTGGCGCATCAGGCGGCGGAGGCTCAGGCCGAGATCCACCTCGAGGCCCTGCCAAATGTCGTGAGCGACCGGCTCGCGCTCGAGCAGATCTTCTCCAACCTGATCGACAATGCGATCAAATATCTGAAGCGCGGGGTACCCGGAGAGATCAGAATTCGCGGGCGGACCAAGCTCGGTTACGCTATTTTCGAGATCAGCGACAATGGCCGCGGCATCGACGCTAGGGATCATCAGCGGATCTTCGACCTGTTCCGCCGCGCGGGAACCCAGGACAAGCCCGGCCAGGGCATCGGGCTTGCGCATGTGCGTGCACTTGTGCGTCGCCTCGGCGGCACCATGTCGGTATCATCGGAACTGAATGCGGGCAGCACCTTCACGATCACGCTGCCGATCGCCTGGAACGTAAGCAACCGGAACGCAGATCGATGACCCAGCCTGTCACCATCATCATGATCGAGGACGACGAGGGCCACGCCCGCCTGATCGAGCGCAACATCCGCCGCTCCGGCGTCAACAACGAGATCGTCTCCTTCAAGAACGGCACGGACGCGATGACGCACCTGTTCGGCGCCGACGGCTCCGGGCTCGTGCAGAAGGGCAATGCGCTGCTGATCCTGCTCGACCTCAACCTGCCCGACATGACCGGGATCGACATCCTGAGGCAGATCAAGGAAAACAAATATCTGAAGGCCTCGCCCGTGGTGGTGCTGACCACCACCGACGATTCCCAGGAAATCAAGCGCTGCTACGAGCTCGGCTGCAACGTCTACATCACCAAGCCCGTCAACTACGAGAATTTCGCCAATGCCATCCGGCAGCTCGGCCTGTTCTTCTCGGTCATCCAGGTTCCGCCCGCCGCTCCATGAACCAGCGCACACCAACTCTGCTCTACATCGATGACGACGGTGCGCTGGCGCGCCTGGTCGATCGCGGCCTGACGCGGCGCGGCTACAGGGTCGTCCATGCCGCGAGCGGCGAGGAAGGTCTGGAGCGCATCCGCCGCGCGAGTGCCGAAGGCGGCATCGACGTGGTCGCGCTCGACCAGTACATGCCCGGCCTCGACGGGCTGGAGACGCTGGAGCAGATCATGGCGATCCCGGGGGCGCCGCCGGTGGTGTTCGTCACGGCCTCGCAGGATTCCAACATTGCGGTCACCGCGCTGAAGGCCGGCGCGGCCGACTATCTCGTCAAGGACGTCACGGGCGATTTCATCCCCCTGCTCCACGTCGCAACCGAGGGCGCGCTGCGCCAGGCCGAATTGCAGAAGGCGCGCGAGGAGGCCGAAGCCGAGATCCATGCCTCGCGTGACCGCTACGCAGCCCTTGCCGCCGAACGCGAGCTACTGCTGCGCGAGGTCAACCACCGCGTCGGCAACTCGCTGCAGATCATCGCTTCGCTGCTGCACCTTCAGGCAAGCTCAGCCGCACAGGACGAGGTCAAGGCGGCACTGACCAATGCGATGGGCCGCGTCGCCGCGGTCGCGCAGGTGCACCGGCGTCTCTACACCTCGCAGGATCTGAAGAGCGTGGTCCTGAACCAGTATCTGGACTCGCTGCTCGAGGATCTGCGCCGCTCGGCCGAAGGCAACCGGATGTCGCGCCTGACGCTGAAGGCCGAGCCGATCGAGATCGATCCTGACCGCGCGGTCGCCGTCGGCATCATCGTCAACGAGCTGGTGATGAACGCGGTGAAATACGCCTATCCCGACGGCGCCGGCCCGATCCATGTCGAGCTGAACTCGAAAGGCGACGATCTCCTTCTGTCGATCACCGACGACGGCGTCGGCGACAACGTCAAGGCCGATCCGCGCTCCACCGGCATGGGCCAGCGCATCGTCGCGGCCATGGCCTCCAAGCTCGACGCCTCGGTCGAGCGCGATCCCGCGCATTCCGGAACCCGGATCATTCTGAAGTTCGGTCGCGTGCCGGCAAGCCCCGGCAAGACCAGCACCGCCGCCGCGAGTTGAGCGCGCGCCCTGCTCCCCACCCCATCGCAACTGCGTCGCGATCCTGCTATGATTGCGAACCATGACTTCGCGCGACTCCGCCCCGTCTGAAATCACACCGGCCGTGCTGCTGCGCGCCTATGCCTGCGGCATCTTCCCGATGGCGGAAAGCGCTGACGATCCGACCCTGTTCTGGGTCGAGCCGGAGTTGCGTGGCGTCATCCCCCTCGATGGATTTCGCGTCGCTTCGCGGCTCGCACGCACCGTGCGTTCGGATGTATTTCGCGTGACTGTCAACACCGCGTTCAAGGCGACCATCGCCGGCTGTGCCGCACCGCAAGCCGGACGCGAGGACACCTGGATCAACAAGCGCATCCGTGACCTCTATGGCGGCCTGTACGAGCTCGGCCATTGCCACAGCGTCGAAGCCTGGCAGGGCGAGGATCTCGTCGGCGGACTGTACGGCGTAAGCCTGGGACGAGCCTTCTTCGGCGAGAGCATGTTCCACACCGCGCGCGATGCCTCGAAGGTCGCGCTGGTGCACCTCGTCGCGCGGCTCATCCATGGCGGCTTCGAGCTGCTCGATACCCAATATGTCACGGAACACCTGAAGAGCTTCGGCGCGGCCGAGATCTCACGGCGGCGCTACACCGCGCTGCTCGACAAGGCGCTCGCCGGCGAGCCCGGCGATTTCCTCAGGCTCTCGCCCGGTGACGCCATCCCGGGCGCACGCGCGCTCGAGATCATCGCCTCGCGGCAATAATGGACGGCTGGGTGAGCGGCCGAACCCGGGGGATTTGGCCTAGCAGCCAAACCCGGGGGGATTTGGCCTAGCGGCCAAACCCGGGGGGATTTGGCCTAGCGGCCAAACCCGGGGATGCCGAACAGACCTGGCCGCTGCTCCGGCGGCGGGGGCGGTGGCGGTGCCGGTTGCTGCTGCTGGATCGGCGGCAGG
>NZ_JALBGZ010000408.1:0-5817 GCF_023006515.1 Bradyrhizobium sp. PRIMUS42 | reverse complement strand
CGCCGTCGCGCTGGCCTACGCCGCGATGGCCGCTGGCTTGTTCGCCGCCAGCAAGCTTGGCGCCAGCGCACCCTATGCCGCGCATCCAGAGATGCACGCCGCGCCGGCGGAGTAGACCTGGGGCAACAAGAATCTGCGGCCGGACGGCATCGCGTCGTCCGGCGCACTCTACCCCTACCGACACTTACGCTCTGGATTCCATACTTACCAGAACGTCCCCGGCGATGATCTCGGGGTCTCCAAGATTGAGGTCGGGCAGGCTTGCCTGAACGAAACCCAGCACTTTGTCGTTCGCCGCGTTGGCGGTCTCGCGGTCCTCGAATATCATCACGGCGACGCCGACGCCGTCGCCTCCGTCCAGCACGTAATAGGATCTGAAGCCGGGCGATTCCCTCAGGATGTGACCGATGCCGCTCTTGGCACGGCGAGCCGCGTCCGCAACCGAGCGAACCTTGGTGTACTTTCGAACGAACATGTACATCAGGGCACCTATGCGTCTCAGTCCCTGCCACACGCATCAAAGCACATCAGGACGGTGCCGGACAGGCTCTTCGGGCGGACGACTCCCGTCGCGTAATTTAGCCGCCCTTGACGGCTCCCGCGGTCAGCCCGGCGACGATCTGCCGCTGCGCCAGCACTGTCAGCAGCAGCACCGGGAAGGTGACGATCAGCGCCGCGGCGGCGAGCGGTCCCCAGCTCAACTGGTCGAACGAAATCATGTTGTAGACGGCGACTGGCAGGGTTCGGGTCTCGCGCCCGGCCAGAACGATGCCGAACACAAAGTTGTTCCAGGAGAAGATCACGGCCAGGATGAAGGCGACCGCGATGCCCGGCCGCGCGATCGGCAGCGCGACATGGCGGAACACCTGCCAGCGGCCGGCGCCGTCGATCAGGGCGGCTTCCTCCAGTTCCATCGGAGTCGTCTCGAAATAGCCGATCATGATCCAGATCACGATCGGCACCGTCACGACGAGGTGGATGATGATCTGCGGTACCAGCGTGCCGAGCAATCCCAGCCACTGAAACAGCAGGAACAGCGGGATCAGGTAGGACAGGCCCGGCGTGATGCGGGCGATCAGGATCACGATCGCGGATTTATGCGCGGCCATGCGCGCGATGCCGTAGCCGGCGGGGACGCCGACGATCAACGCCAGCGCGGTGGCGCTGCCTGTCACGATCAGGCTGTTGACGAAATAGGTCAGAAAGCGGTTGGAGGCGAGGACGTCGGCATAGTTCTTCCAGGCGATACGATCGGGGATGAACACCGGCGGATAGGCCGCGTTGTCGACCTCGAACTTGAGCGACAGCGATGCCATCCAGAGGAAGAACAGGATGGCCGGCGACACGATGACGAACACCGAAAGCCAGAGGCCGATCTGGCCGACGATCTGACGTAGGTTGATTTGACTTGAGGTCATGCGCCGCTCGCGATCTCGGTCCACAGCATGCGCTGGCGGGCGTAGAGCATCACTGCCGCGAGCAGGACGATCAGCAGGAAGAACACCACCGCGATCGCCGAGCCGTAGCCGAGATCGTAATAGGTGAAGGCGACGCTGTAGAGATAGATGTTGATCGTCTCCGACGCCGAGCCCGGTCCGCCTTGCGTGATCGCGAAGATGATGTCGAAGCTTTTCACGGCGTCGATCATGCGGATCATGCCGGCGATGAACAGGAACGGCATGATCAGCGGCAGGGTGATGAAACGGAACACCTGCCAGAAGCTGGCGCCGTC
Organism: Bradyrhizobium sp. PRIMUS42; assembly: GCF_023006515.1. Lineage (NCBI taxonomy): Bacteria > Pseudomonadati > Pseudomonadota > Alphaproteobacteria > Hyphomicrobiales > Nitrobacteraceae > Bradyrhizobium > Bradyrhizobium sp. PRIMUS42. Next base: position 4,085 of record NZ_JALBGZ010000408.1, on the reverse strand, counting down.
GATCTGCGCGCTCTCATAGGGCTCGGTCGGGATCGCGGCGAGGCCCCCGAGCACGATGAGCATGACCAGCGGCGTCCATTGCCAGGTCTCGACCAGCACCAGCGAGGGAATGACGGTGGCAGGGTGGAAGACCCAGAGCTGCGCGGGGATCCCGACCAGCGACAGCAGATAGTTGAGCACGCCGAGCTGCGGATGGAACATCATGGTCCAGACCAGCGCGATCGCCACCGGCGTCGCCATCATCGGCAAGATGAAAATACCGCGCAGAAAACCGCGGCCGGGAAATTTCTGGTGAAACACCACGGCAGCGAGCGTGCCGAGCGCCAGCGGCAGCACCACCGACAGCACGGTGTAGACCATGGTGTGGCCGACTGCCTCGAGGAAGCGGGGATCGCTCGTCAGCCGCAGATAGTTGGAGAACCCGACGAAGGTAGTCGCCGAGCCGACCTTCCACTCGTTCAGGCTCATCCAGATGGTGAAGACCCACGGGAAGATGATGATGGCGAGCACGACGACCAGCGCCGGCACCACGAACGGCCAGTAGGACGGTGGCCGCAAGGCCTTCTCCGGCGCGGCATCGGACCGTGCCGCGGCCGGAGTCGATTGTGTCAACGTGCTCACGCCTTTTCGCTGCGCTCCAGGATCGGCCGGTACTGTTCGTGCGCCTTCTTCAGCTCGGTCGCGGGATCGGCGCCCGACAGTGTCGAGGTCAGCGCGGCGCCGACGAGATCGCGGAATTCGGCGACCGGGATGACGACGGGAAGGCCCAGCTTGCTGATCTTGGCGGAATCGATCACCGATTGCAGCCATTCCTTGGGCATCTTCACGCCGCTCTGGACCTCCGCATCGTTCAGGATCGAGTTGCGGAACGGTACGCCGCCGCCGGACTGCAACAGCCGCGCGCCCTGCTGCTTCGAGACCGCCCATTGGCACAGCAGATAGGCGGCTTCCTTGTTCTTGCTCGCGGCGGCAATGCCGATGCCGTCGCCATAGGTCGCCGAATATTGCCCCTTCGGTCCGGCCGGCACGACGGTATATCCGACCTTGCCGACCACGCGCGAGGCGGCGGGATCCTCCAGCGGCGGCGCCCAGCCGACGCCGTCGATCCACATCGCGGAGCGGCCTTGCGTGAACGAGGCCATCGATTCCATCCAGTTGAAGCCGGCGACGCCGGGCGGGGCCACCTTCGTCAGCAGCGTCTGATAGAGTTTTGTCGCCGCGACGGCTTCCGGACCATCCGTGAGGATGTTGCCCTTGGCGTCCAGGAATTCGCCGCCATAGTTGAGGAAGAAGTTGGTCCACAGGGTCATGTTGGCGTTGCGCAAGCCTCGCCCGACGAAGCCGTAGGTGCCGTCCTTGGCGTCGGTGAGCTTTTCGGCCGCGGCGACCATCTCGTCCAGCGTCTTGGGGACAGCGACGCCCTTCTTCTGGAACAGCTCCTTGTTGTAGTAGAGGATGAAATAATCGACCGACCAGGGCAGCGAAAGCATCTGGCCCTTGTCGTTCTTGGCGTATTGAAGGCCGGCGGCCGAGAAATCGCTCTCGACGAGATCGGGCGCGGTCAGCGCCGGATCCTTCATGAAGGGCGTCATGTCGGCGAGCCAGCCGGCTTTCTCGAACTGCCGCTTCTGCACATGATAGCTGAGATGGACGACGTCGAAGCTCGGCCGGCCCGAGGTGAGCTCGATCACGACCTTCTGGCGCTGCTGCTGCTCGGGAATCTGCTCGGATTCGACCTGGATGCCAGTGAGATCCGTGAACTCCTTGATGTTCTTTTGCAGGTTGTCGCCGCGCGGGCCTTTGGCGAGGATCACCTCCAGCTTGGTCCCGGCGTATTTCTTCCAGTTGACCTCGGCGCGCGCCGGCAAACCGGTCAGGCCGAGTGCGCCGGCCGCGGCGGTACCCGCTAGCAGCGTGCGGCGCGAGATGGTGTGGTTGGCCAATTGAGTCCCTCCCTCTGATTCATTTTCTTTGGGAGGATACTAGCGGCCGTTCCACGCCTGCCTAGCCCTAATCGACGATCAGGGCCGCACCGCCGGCGTCTCCATCGGCAGGCCGCGCGCCCGCGACATCAGATAGAGCTCGAGTGCGACCAGTTCGGGCGAGCCGTAATCATAGGCCTGCGCGCGGACGCCGCTCATGCAGCTGCGCAGCCGCCGTTCCAGCGATCCCAGCGTCTGCCATTCCAGCCGGTAGAGCGGATAGCCGGTCGGCTGTCCTTGCGTGACCGGCGCGCCCGCCAGGCGCTTGTCGAAATTGTCGTCGTGGCAATTGGTGCAGGCGAGGTTGAGCTGACCCTCGCGCTGCATGAAGAGGTTGCGGCCGTGCTCCACGAAGGGTTTTGCCTGCGGATCGTCGCCTGCGGTGATCGCGGCACCGCGCGATTGGTGGGCGACGAAGGCGGACAGCGCCAGGAGATCGCGGCTCTCGTAAGGCAAAGGCGTAGCCTGTTGATGATTGGTGCGGCAGAGATTGATGCGCTGGTCGAGCGTGACCGGGCGCGCCAGCGCCTTGTCGATGGCGGGATAGCGCGCCGCGACGCCCTTCATGCTGGTGCGCCCATCGCCATGGCAATCCGCGCAGGCCTTTTCGGCATCGCCGGTCTTCTTTCCCCATAGCGCCTCGCCGTCCAGCACGAACAGCATGCCCGGATTGGCCGTGTCGTCATCCTGCATCGCGCGCGTGTCGGGCCCCATGAACGAATAGCCGGACCGGCGCGCATCGGGCGGGATTTCACCGGCGAGCAGGGCAGGGGCCGCGGCGAACAATGCCGCCGCTGTTATCGCGCGCCAAACGCTCATTCGACAATGATCGATGCCGATGCGGTGGACGAATAGCCGTTGTCGCCGATCCATTCGAATTCGAACTTGCCGCTCTCCTTGGCGACTGTGAAGAACGACAAATATGGATTGGCCGCAATCGCCGGAAACAGATCGGCGCGAAAGATCTCGGCGCCGTTGTAGCGGCAGGTAAAGCTCGTGATGATGTCGCGCGGCACGAGCTTGCCGTCCGCGGTGTGGCGGAAGCCGGTTTCCATGATGTGCGAGGTCAGCGTGCGGATCTCGATGACGTCGCCGCGTCTGGCCTTGGCGGGAACGTTGATGAGCGCCGGCATCAGTTCATCTCCTCGGTGCAGGCGGCCAGCGTCACGACGATTTCGGCGGCAACCTGCCAGAACGTGTCGTCGGAGAGACGGGCGATCGCCACCACCTTCTGGGTGTCGGCGAGCCGGATCCGGGTCGAGACCTGGGGGCGGCCGGAGGAGGGGCCGAGATAGAAATTCGCGATGTTCGGTTGCGGGTTCTTCTCGTTGAAGACGTGGATGCTCTTGACGTGGTCGTCGGCCGTCATCGCGCTTGCGACGCTCACCGTCATCGGCACCGTATTGCCGTTCTCGACCAGTGGCGGAATGTCGAGCTTCACCCTGCCGGTACGAAGTTGTGCTTCGCCGACGACATTGCGGATCGCGTTATTGAGCATCGCGGGCGTGGCTTGAAGTGGACGCAGGGTGACGATCGGGATCGTCCCGGCGGCAGTGATGCCTCCGGCAAAGCTTAGGAATTGTCGTCGCGTGGTTGGCATGAGCAGTCCTAGTCGCGAAGTGTTGCAAGAAAAGCCACGATGTCCTCGATCTCCGCAGTCGACAATATCGGCTTGCCGGCGAAGTTACGTCCGACGCGCACGAAGCCGTCGTTGCGAAAATAAGACGGCATGATGGTCTGTGCGTTGAAGCGCGATGCATCGACCAGTCGAAGCCGCAACTGGCTCGCCGTCCATCGGTTCCCGGCGCCGGTGAGGTCGGGCGCGAGGTCTCCCTGGAATCGCGTCTCCGGAAAAGGCCCGGAATGGCAGAGGATGCAGGTCGTCGTGCGCGCCAGCACCAGTGTGCGCCCGCGGGCGGCATCGCCGGGCGATCCCGTGAGCGAGGCTGGAATGCCGTCGCCGACGATCTTGTAAGGCACGAGCTCGTTCGCGCTCGCGGCGCAGGCAAGGCTGGCGGCGATCAGCGCTGCGATATGGACGGATGCTCTAGCCAAAGGTATCCGCCGTGATGGTTTCAAACCAGCGCTCCGCGTCGGCGGCCT
>NZ_JALBGZ010000407.1:0-5835 GCF_023006515.1 Bradyrhizobium sp. PRIMUS42 | reverse complement strand
CCGCGAATGCCCTTGCCGACGCGGTCGATGAAGCGCGCCGCCACCAGCCATCCGACGCTGGGCGCGAGTGGGAACAGCGGTTTTGTCACCGCGGCAAGTCCGTAGCCGAGCGCTGCGAGCAGCTTGCGGCGGCCGAGCCAGTCGGACAATGCGCCGGAAAAGATCTTGGTGATCGAGGCCGTCGCCTCCGCAATGCCCTCGATGAAGCCGACGGTGAGCGTCGAAGCGCCGAGCACGGTGACGAGATAGATCGGCAGCAGCGCATGGATCATCTCCGAGGAGATGTCCATCAGCATCGAGACGAAGCCGAGCACCCAGATTCCCCTGGGCAGCCCCGCACGCTCGGCATTCGGTGTCGTCGTCGTCACGCCTTCGCCTTCGTCACCAGACAACAAAAAACCCGCCATTGGCGGGTTTGTCCACGCTCCCGCCGAAGGCAGAGGCTCAAAGATTGCCCCTCCTCAAGCAGGAGTCATCAGCCCACACGGTCATCGACCGCCGGGCGGTTATCGGGGGACTCCATCCCCATCTGTACGGCCAACCTAGCACGGAAATCGCTTCGGACAAGTGGGCGGGGCTCTCTGTCCCGCGGTTCGTCGTCCGGCTTCGCGCACCATGAGCCCGATGATGCGAGCGACCGGGCGTGTCCAGCGGCGCGAGCGTGGCAACACGGCGGCAGCTTTGCGCAAGGCGTGCAGATCCCCGGCTCGCAATCCTTCACTCGCAGATCCTTCACTTGCAGATCCTTAACTTGCAGATCCTTAACTTGAATGTGAAGCACAAGCGATCTTCGCGCTTTGCGGCAAGGCGATTGCATGTCACCATCGCGTCATACGACGGGAGGCTGCGATGCGCTTGCTGTTCTCGATCGGGGCTGTGTTGGTTGCCGGCATGCTTGCCGGAGGGGACGTCGCGGGCGTCGCGGCACCAGGGCCAAAATTCGAACCGTCCAAACATCAGCCGCAGCGGCTTGCGGGCGACAGAGACGCGCAGACGGTCGACGTCGAGCTGATCCTCGCGGTTGACGTGTCCTACTCCATGGATATGGATGAGCTCGCGATCCAGCGCGAGGGCTATGCGCAGGCGATCCAGTCGAAGGAGTTCCTCCAGGCTCTGAAGCTCGGTCCGAACGGCCGGATCGCCGTGACCTATTTCGAGTGGGCTGCCTCGAGCGACCAGAAGATCATCATTCCCTGGCGGCTGGTCGATGGCCCGGAGACGGCGGATGCGGTCGCCGCCGAGATCATGAAGACGCCGATCCGGCGCGCCTCGCGCACCTCGATCTCCGGCGCGATCACTTTCGCGATGCCGCTGTTTGACGAGGATCCCTATCGGGGCTTGCGGCGCGTGATCGACATTTCCGGCGACGGCCCCAACAACAATGGCGGCCCGGTCACGGTGGCGCGCGACGCCGCGCTGGAGAAGGGCGTCGTCATCAACGGCCTGCCGATCATGGTCAAGGAGCCGTCCTATTCGACCATGGATATCGACAATCTCGATTTCTACTACGAAGACTGCGTCATCGGCGGTCCCGGCTCTTTCGTCATCACGATCAAGGATCGCGACAAGTTCAAGGAAGCGATCCGCACCAAGCTGCTGATGGAGGTCGCCGGCCGCACGCCGGAGCGCCCCACGATGCGCGTTGCGGACAAGGAGCCGCGCGTCAATTGCCTGATCGGCGAGAAGATCTGGTCGGACCGCTGGGGCCGCTGATAGCGCACCTCCGTTGGGACCTTTCGCCTCATCTCGTCCGGCGGTTGAATTTAACCGCTCGTTAACCGGCACATGGCCCTAATCAGGTTGTTTCAGTTCGTTTCCGACCGCTGTCTGACTTTGCTGTCGGGCGCGCGAACGAGAGCGGGTTCATCGAACCCGTCCACCGAGCAATCCAATGGCCGTCGTCACCTCGAGCACCAGCCAGATCTCGCCCGCCAACGAGCGGGTGTTTCACCAGAGCAGGCTGGTCGGTGAATGGAAGGGCAATTGGGTCGGCAACAACCAGCCCGTCAGCTTCAAGGTCGTCAACATCCGCGGTGCCCGGGCGCAGGTCGAGTACACCCATAATGGGCAGACCGAGCGGGGTTTTGCCGAGGTCAGCGGCGCGCTGATCACCTTCGGCGGGGTCACGGTCGGCACCAAGGACGGCAAGAACATGGTGCTGCTGTTCTCGGCGGGCGGCGCTGGCAAGCAGACCGCCAATCTCGAGAAGCAGGCGCCGCCGCCTTCCGACAGCCGCCTCATGGGAAGCTGGGGCGGATACTCCAGCGACAACGGCAAGAGCGCGAGCTTCAAGGTGCTCTCGGTCAACGGCAAGGAAGCCCAGGTCAGCGTCACCACTGACGGTGTCACCCGCCAGGGCACCGGCACCGTCTACAAGAACGTCATCATGTTCGGGCAGGCGCAGATCGCGACCGATGACGGACAGAACGGCAAGGTCATCTACCAGGTCGGCACGAAATCCTTCATGGTGCCGGTGACGAAATATCCACCGGCCGATACGTCGTCTACTCTCGACCGAACCGCTTGAGCGCTGCCGCCCTTACCATTTCGGCGGCCGCTTCTCCACGAACGCCCGCAAGCCCTCCTGCGCCTCAACCGACGTCGCGACGTTGCAGAAATCGTCCACGGCGCTTGCGATGCTGCGTCGATAGTCGAGATCGATCTGGCGCATGAAGGCGGCGCGGCCCATCCGCAGCACTGCGGCCGATTTGGCGGAGAATTGCGCCGCAAGCTTCAGCACCTCCGCCTCGAGTTCGGCGTCACCGACGACGCGGTTGACCACGCCGAGTTCGCGCGCCTCGGCGGCGCTGAAGACCCGGCCGGTGAACAGCAGCTCGAAGGCACGATGGCGTCCGACGATGCGCGGCAGATGCGCGTAGTGGATCGCCGGGATGACGCCGACGTCGATCTCGGGATAGCCGAACGTCGCGCTCTCGGCTGCCAGCACGACGTCGCAGGACACCGCCATGGTCATGCCGCCGCCCCGCGCCGCACCACCGACCGCGGCGATTGACGGCTTTCCCAGCCCGTACTGAGCATCGTAGAGGTCGATATAGAGCGCCTGGAGGAATTCGCGGATCTCGGCGCCGGGCTTGCGGAGCAGGATGTCGAGATCGAGGCCCGCCGAAAAGCGGTTGGGTATCGCACTCGCCAGCACGACCACGCGGGCATCCGGATCGTCGGCCGCGCGGCGGAACGCCGCGACCACCGCGCGGATCACCTCGAGGCTCAGCGCATTGACGGGCGGGCGGCGCAGCGTGATGCGGGCGATGTTGTCGACACGTTCGTATACGACAGGATTGTCGGATGTCACCGCATTCTCCATATTTTCAAACTGCCGCCCCTCTCGGCAGCGGATCAATCAACAGCGGCGGACTCGTGCCGCCTTGTCCGACCGGCAGCTTATGTTGCCGCGCAACCTGTGCAAGTCCTCGGGCCTGCAAGCCGGAACTGAAGCAATAACCGAAGCCGGCTCTGCTGGCATTTGCGACATCCGGAGAGTATGATTTGCGGGAATTTTGACGGTAGCCTGCGAGATCTTTGACGGTAGCCTGGAATGTCGAGCTTCGCTTCTTCACGCGTCCTTGCAACTCTATTCGCCGTACTTTGCCTGACCGGAGCGCCGGTTCATGCGCAGGTCGCGCCGCTGAGGTATTGGATTCCGGGCGGGCCTTTCGGCCTCAGTGGCGGTGCCGGCCAGAGCTCCGATACCTACGGCAACTTCACCAGCTTCAATGCCAGCGATGCCGATTGGCGCACCAACTCGGCGAATGGTTTCTTCGTCGGAAGCCAACGCGCCAATGTGGGTTTGAGCGGCTTCAACCAAGCGGGATCGGCCGGCAATTTCAGCGCGCTCTCCTATGACAGCACGGCGTTCGGTTACAACACCAAAACCGCGGGCGGCATGCCGGTCACGTTCTTTGCCGGCTTCGACACGCTGAAATACAACGGCGGTATCGGCAGCTCGCTCGCGCCGCTCACCTCCAGCGCGGCGCCCGGCTATGGCGCGTTTGCGGGGGTCGAATTCAAGCCGACTTCCAATCTCAGCCTGTCCTACATGTTGTCGCGAGACTTGCCCAAGGCCGAAGAGGCGCTGCGGCAGGCCTACGCTTCGCCGCGCGCAAGCACCCGGGTGCGGCAGAACCTGGGCCTCGTCGTCGGTCTCCAGGGCCGCTTTGCGGAAGCCGAGACCATCGTGAAGGCAGATCTGCCACCGGATCAGGCTGCGGCCAACGTCGCCTATCTCAAGGACATGCTCAGCCGCAGCGAGGGCCCGCGCGGCGGGCCGAAGCGGACGCCGGTCGCCTCGCTCAGCCAGCCAGACTGATCAGATCCCCCGACTTTGACGTAAGGGGCGGACCGCGCGGTCTGTCCGCCTCAGTGCAGCTCGGTGATCTTGATGCCGGTCGGCCCGAGAATGACGACGAACAGCACCGGCAGGAAGAACAAGATCATCGGCACAGTCAGCTTCGGCGGAAGGGCGGCGGCCTTCTTCTCGGCCTCGTTCATGCGCATGTCGCGGTTTTCCTGCGCCATGACGCGCAAGGAATGTCCGAGCGGGGTGCCGTAGCGCTCCGCCTGCTGAAGCGCGAGACACACCGACTTGACGCCCTCGAGGCCGGTGCGTCGCGCCAGGTTCTCATAGGCGACCTTGCGATCCTGCAGATAGGACAATTCGGCCGTGGTCAGCGTGAACTCCTCCGAGAGCGCGATCGACTGTCCCACGATCTCGGTGGCGACTTTCCGGAACGCCATCTCGACCGACATGCCGGATTCGATGCAGATCAGGAGCAGGTCGAGCGCATCGGGAAAGGCGCGCTTGATCGAGAGCTGGCGCTTGGAAATCGCGTTCCTGAGGAACAGCATCGGTGCCTGCAAGCCGAGATAGGCGGCGCCGACGCAGATGCCAATCTTGATCGGCATCGTCTGCTCCATATGCGCGATGCCGAAAACGTAGATGACGGAGCCGATGAAGAGCACGATCGGCGCGACCATGCGGGCAAACAGGAAGGTGATGTAGGGCGCATGGCCGCGGTAGCCCGCCATGATGAGCTTGTCTCGCGCAGCCTCCTGCGCGAGCCATTTGGTGAGGTTGAAGTCCTCGACGACCTTGGAGACGAGCTGCTTCGGGGTTTGGCGCAGCGAGACCTTTTCGTTCTTGTGAAGGCGCTCACGCTCGCGCTGCCGAATGCGCTCGCGCTCGCTCGCCACCGCCTTCATGCGCTTGGAGAGCCCCTCGCCGGCAAGCAGTGGCATCACCAGCGTATACACGGTGGCGCTGGCGGCAATGGCCGCCAGCAGCATGGTCATGAAGCGAACGTCGTGCAGTTTCGAGACGAGGAAATCGACCATACGGCACCGTCAGAAATCGAAGTTGATCATCTTCTTCATCACCATGATGCCGATCGACATCCAGACGACGCAGCCGACCAGCATCAGCTGGCCGGTGGGATGGGTCCAAAGCAGCGAGATGTATTGCGGCGTCGTGAGATAGACGAGGAACATCACGATTGGCGGCAGCGAACCGATGATGCCGGCCGAAGCCTTGGCTTCCATCGACATTGCCTGGATCTTCTCTTTCATCTTCTTGCGGTCGCGCAGCACCTTGGAGAGGTTGCCGAGCGCTTCGGAAAGGTTGCCGCCGGACTTCTGCTGGATCGAAACCACGATGCCGAAGAAATTGGCCTCGGGCAGCGGCATGCGCTCGTAGAGCCGCGAGCAGGCTTCGCCGACTGGTCCAGCGTGCAGAAACGATCCAAAGGGCGCCTACATTCCCCTCGTCGATATTCCGCCTCTGCTCCGGGACGCCGCGATCGCCTATGCGCAACCCGACTT
>NZ_JALBGZ010000406.1:0-5837 GCF_023006515.1 Bradyrhizobium sp. PRIMUS42 | reverse complement strand
CGAGCCTGCGTCCGCGCGCGATGCCGCGCGGCTGGCGCAGCTTCATGGCGCCTCTTTCGCACGCGGCTGGGGCGAAGGCGAATTCGAGAGCATGGTCAGCGAGCGCAATACGCTGGTGCATCGCTTGCGCCTCGGGCGCAAGACCATCGGATTCGCGGTGTCGCGGATCGGCGCGGACGAGGCGGAAATCCTTTCGATCGCGGTGGACGAGGCCTATCGCGGCCGCGGCCTCTCCCGCGCGCTGCTGATGACCCATCTCGGCCACCTCGCAGGGCGCGGCGTGCGCACAATATTTCTCGAAGTTGAGGAAAACAACCAGCCGGCGCGGCGGCTCTACGACGGGTGCGGATTCATGGTGGTCGGGCGCCGCGAACGCTACTATAAGCAGCCGAACGGGGAACAATTGAACGCCCTTCTGATGCGACGTGACTTGTCGTAACATCGGTGGCAGAAAGCGCCCCGCCAGGCAGACAAACCATGACCGTACTGAAACCTTCTTCCGCATCCAAGGCGTCCGGCATCGAGGCGCGCTGTGCCGCCACCGGCATGCGCATGACCGAGCAGCGCCGCGTCATCGCCCGCGTGCTCGCGGAGGCGATCGATCATCCCGATGTCGAGGAACTGTACCGGCGCTGCGTCGCCGTCGACGACAAGATCTCGATCTCGACCGTGTACCGTACCGTCAAGCTGTTCGAGGACGCCGGCATCATCGAACGCCATGATTTCCGCGAGGGCCGCGCGCGCTACGAGCAGATGCGCGACAGCCATCACGACCACCTCATCAACCTGCGCGACGGCAAGGTGATCGAGTTCACCTCCGAAGAGATCGAGAAACTCCAGGCCGAGATCGCTCGCAAGCTTGGCTACAAGCTGGTGGATCACCGCCTCGAACTCTATTGCGTCCCGCTCGACGACGACAAGCCGACGTCCTAGTCGAGTGCCCATCGACCTCATCATCTTCGATTGCGACGGTGTGCTCGTGGACAGCGAGGTCATTTCCTGTCGCGCGCATGCGGATGTGCTGACGAAGCACGGATATCCGATCACGTCGGAGCAGGTGTTCGCGCGCTTCCTCGGCCGCTCGACGCGGCAGGCCAATCTCGAGATCGAATCCGAGCTCGGCCGCAAGTTGCCCGAAGCCTATCACGGCGAGTTGCAGGACGAGCTGTTTCGCTCGTTCGAGGCCGACCTCGAAGCGATCCGCGGCATTCATGACGTGCTCGATGTGGTGCCTCAACGCGTCTGCGTCGCCTCGAGCGGCTCGCATCAGCGCATGCGCGTCAGCCTGGGGAGCACCGGGCTCTACGAGCGCCTCACGCCGAATATCTTCTCGGCCTCGCAGGTGACGAACGGCAAGCCGGCACCGGACCTGTTCCTGTTCGCGGCGAACGAGATGGGCGTGCCGCCCCAGCGCTGCGTCGTGATCGAGGACAGCCTGGCCGGGATTACCGGCGCGCGGGCGGCGGGAATGACCGTATTCGGCTTTTACGGGGGCAGCCATTGCCGCGACGGCTATGCCGAGACGCTGCGCGAGGCCGGCGCCGATCTGCTCTTTGCCGACATGCATCAGCTGCCGGAGCTGGTCCGGCGGGTCGAGGCGGACGCTTTGGCGGGCTGATTTCGGCTGATTGCCGTCATTACGGGGCACGCCCACAGCGCGTGAACCCGGAATCCAGGGGTTTTGGCACGAGAATCCGGGTTCGCGCTACGCGCGCCCCGGAATGACGATCCAAATACCTCCATTCGCTGGATTTTCGCGCCTCCAGCCTATATCTGAGGGCCGTCCTCCACCTCAATTCCGGGTTCCATGACGCCGCCGCGCAAGCTGCACATCAAATCATATGGCTGCCAGATGAACGTCTACGATGCCCAGCGCATGGTGGACACGCTGGCTCCGGAAGGATTCGTGGAGACGGCCAGTGCCGAGGAGGCCGACCTCGTCATCCTCAATACCTGCCATATCCGCGAGAAGGCCTCGGAAAAGGTCTATTCCGAGCTCGGCCGCCTGCGCGTCGCCAAGGACGAGGCTGCACGCGGGGGCCGCACCATGCAGATCGCGGTTGCAGGCTGCGTGGCGCAGGCTGAAGGCGAGGAAATCGTGCGTCGCGCGCCTGCCGTGGACGTCGTGGTGGGACCGCAGAGCTATCATCATCTGCCCGAGCTGTTGAAGCGCGCCGGCGACGAAGGCCGCGCGATCGAGACCGAGTTTCCGGCCGAGGACAAGTTCGGCTTCCTGGCCCAGCCCAAGCCCGCAGCGATCCGCGCGCGCGGCATTTCCGCTTTCGTCACGGTGCAGGAAGGTTGCGACAAGTTCTGCACCTTCTGCGTCGTGCCCTACACGCGCGGCGCCGAAGTCTCGCGCCCGGTCGCGAAGATCGTCGATGACGTGAAGCGGCTGGCCGACAACGGCGTGCGCGAGCTCACGCTGATTGGGCAGAACGTCAACGCCTATCATGGCGAGGGACCGGACGGGAAAGTCTGGCCGCTCGGCAGACTGCTCGAGCATCTGGCGACGATTCCCGGCATTGCGCGGCTGCGCTATTCGACCAGCCATCCCCGCGACGTCGACGACAGCCTGATTGCAGCCCATCGCAATCTCGGTGCCCTGATGCCGTTCGTGCACCTGCCGGTGCAATCGGGCTCGGACCGCATTCTGGCGGCCATGAACCGGAAACATACCGCCGATGATTATCGGCGGGTCATCGACCGTTTCCGCGCCGCGCGCCAAGACATTGCTTTTTCATCGGATTTCATCGTCGGCTTCCCCGGGGAAAGCGAGCAAGATTTTCTCGCCACCCTCGCGCTTGTCACGCAAATCGGCTACGCTGCGGCTTATTCGTTCAAATACTCCGCCCGGCCGGGAACGCCGGCCGCGGACATGCAGGAGACGGTGTCCCCCGCCGAGATGGACCAGCGATTGGAGCGGCTCCAGGAACTGATCGACAGCCAGCAGTCGGCCTTCAACAAGGCTGCGATTGGCTCAACGGTCGACGTGCTGTTCGAACGTCCGGCGCGCAAGGACGGCCAGATCGTCGGCCGCACCGCATTCCTCCAGCCCGCTCACGTGATGGCCTCGCCCGACATCATCGGACAGATCCTGCCTGTCAGGATCGACAGCCTCGAGCGCTACAGTTTCCTCGGCGAGCTCGCCGCACTACGCACCGCGCGTGAGCCCGCTTTATCGCAAGCCAGTGGAGCCTGAACCCTTGCCAAAAAGCGCATCGGATTCGTCTTCTATCGCTCCCAGCCGCAAATTTGACCGCGACATGCAAGTTCCGCCCGAGACCCAGGTCGTCATCGACTTCGACGACAACCGCGCCGCTTCGGCGCTGGTCGGCCCCTACGGCCAGCATCTCGCGCAGATCGAGCGGCGGCTCGGGGTCGTCGTCGATTCCAAGGGCAATCACATCACGATCGGCGGCACGCGCGACGGCTGCGACGCCGCACGCCGCGTGCTGGAGATGCTCTACGCGCAGGCCGTGAAGGGACAGGATCTCGACCAGGGCGAGGTCGAAGGCGCGATCCGGGCCGTCATTGCCCAGGGCTCGCTGTTCGAGTTCGACGCCAAATCGGCCAAATCGGCCTTCGACAGCATCAATCTGCGCAAGCGCCCGGTGCGCGCCCGCACCGCTGCCCAGGACTCCTACATCCGCGCGCTGAAGCGCCACGAGCTGGTGTTCGGCATCGGCCCTGCCGGCACCGGCAAGACCTGGCTCGCGGTTGCGCACGCCGCGCAGCTATTCGAGCGCAAGGAGGTCGACAAGATCATCCTGTCGCGTCCGGCGGTGGAAGCCGGCGAGCGGCTCGGCTTCCTGCCCGGCGATCTCCGCGAAAAGGTCGATCCTTATCTCCGCCCGATCTACGACGCGCTCTACGACCTCATGGATGCGCGCATCGTCGAGCGCGCGCTCCAGACCGGCGAGATCGAGATCGCGCCGCTCGCCTTCATGCGCGGCCGCACCCTCACCAACGCCGCAATCATCCTGGACGAGGCGCAGAACACCACGTCGATGCAGATGAAGATGTTCCTCACGCGCCTCGGCGAGAACAGCCGCATGATCGTGACCGGCGATCCCTCGCAGATCGACCTGCCGAACGGCCAGACCTCGGGCCTGGCCGAAGCGACCCGCCTCCTGGGCGGCGTCGAGGGCATTGCTCAAGTTCATTTCAAAGCCGAGGACGTGATCCGCCACGAACTCGTGGCGCGGATCGTCGCCGCCTACGAAGGTTCGCCGCAGCGGCCGGCCGCCGGCCAATCCTGACGAGGCAACAGTCGGACCAGAGGGCGCGGATACGGGCCCTTTTCGTCCCAGACAACAAAATGTCCCATCCCAACCTTCCCATGACCGAGGTCCTCGTCGTCGCCGATTGCTGGCAGAGCGAGCCCGATTCCGAAGCCGTGATCCAGCGCGCGGTTGCGGCCGCCGCCGAGAGTGTCGACGAAGACGTTGCCGACGCGGAAGTGGCCGTGATGCTGACCGATGATGCCGGCATCCGCACCCTCAACAGCAACTGGCGCGGCATCGACAAGCCGACCAACGTGCTGTCGTTTCCCGCGCTCCAGCCGGAGGGCGAGTGGAAGCCGGGTGATGCGCCGCGCATGCTCGGCGATATCGCGATCGCCTACGAGACCATGCGGCGCGAAGCGGACGAGGAACAAAAGCCGTTCGACCACCATTTGAGCCATCTCGCCGTGCACGGCTTCCTTCACCTGATCGGCTACGACCACGAGAACGAAGGCGACGCCGAGGAGATGGAAGCGCTGGAGACGCAGATCCTGGCTCACCTTGGAATTCCCGATCCCTATGCAGAGCGCGCAGGGACGCACTGAGATGCCGGATTCCGACCCGATCCAGGACAACCCGCGCCACACGGCCAATCTTCCCGCCGTGGTGACGCAAGGCGAAGTGATGCGCCCGACTGCGGAAGGATGGCTGCTGCGCGCCATCCGGACGCTGTTCGGCTGGAAGGCGGGATCGGTGCGCGACGACCTCCAGGTCGTGCTCGATGCGACGACGCCTGGCGACTCCGGCTTCTCCGCGGTCGAGCGCACCATGCTGCGCAACATCCTCGGACTGCACGAGCGCCGCATCGCCGACGTCATGGTCCATCGCGCCGACATCATCGCAGTGAAGCGCGACATCCCGCTCGGCGAGTTGATGGACCGCTTCGAAAGCGCCGGCCATTCGCGCCTCGTGGTCTACAACGAAACGCTCGACGATCCCGTGGGCATCGTCCACATCCGCGACCTGCTCGCCTTCATGACCGCGCGTGCCCGCGTGTCGGAAGCCACCAAGACCAAGCGCAAGAAGGCGCTCCCGGCCGGGCTCGACCTCCGCGCCGTCGATCTCGCGCTGCCGCTCGAGGATGCGCGCATCATCCGCAAGCTGCTCTACGTGCCGCCGTCGATGCGGGCGATCGACCTGCTCGCGCAGATGCAGGCCACGCGCATCCATCTGGCGCTGGTGGTCGACGAATATGGCGGCAGCGACGGGCTGGTCTCGATCGAGGACATCGTCGAGCAGATCGTCGGCGAGATCGACGACGAGCACGACAGCGACGAGCCGCCCTCGATCGTGCGCCTGCCCGACAACGCCTTCATCGCCGACGCTCGCGCCAGCCTCGACGACGTCCGCTCGGTGATCGGCGAGGATTTCGTCACCGGCGAAGCCGGCGAGGAGGTGGAGACGCTGGGCGGCTATCTCGTCAGCTTCGTCGGGCGCCTGCCGGTGCGCGGCGAGGTGATCTCGGGCCCCGGCAATTACGAGGTCGAGGTGCTCGATGCCGATCCGCGCCGCGTCAAGCGGCTGCGCATCTCGACGCGCAAAGAGCGTACC
>NZ_JALBGZ010000405.1:0-5840 GCF_023006515.1 Bradyrhizobium sp. PRIMUS42 | reverse complement strand
AGCAACGACCAGCGGCGGCAGGCCCGCTGCGCGCCTGAGATCCTGGAGCGCGGCGATCTCGGTCCGCAGCGCCTCGACGGTCCTGCCGCGGATATTGTGCCGGGTGACATAGACGCCGCCGATCAACCCCTGCCCGGCAAGGCGCGCGACCTCGGGAAACGAGGAATAGCCGACCATGAAGTGCGGCCCGAGCTGACGCGCTTCCGTCGCGCTGACGCCGAGGACATCGTTCTTGCGCAGCTCGAACTTCAGATGCGCGGCCGACATCAGAACCGGCGGCAGGCACCAGAGCATGACGAGCAGCTTGCCCGCGATGGTACGCCAACGCCCTCTGCGTAGCAGGAGGACGACGATCGCGATGCTTGCGACGACAAGCGCGATGTTTCCGGCGCCGCGCAACGGCACCAGATAAGGATCGTTCTTGTTCGCGGCGGCGAACGCGACGACAGGCGCGGCAAGCCAGAGCAGGATGAGGCCGATACGGCGGAGCAATTGCATGATGCATCACGTGCTGGAAGTGGCGAATGCTTCGCACCTATCAAAGCGATTTGCGCCGGGCGAGAGGCAAAAGGCCGCCTGCACGAAATCTGCAAAAGACTCCTGAAACCGTGCAGACGATGATCCCGCCTTCTGCACAAGAACCCTTCAGACTTCGTGATGCCAACCATCACGAAAGGTCCTCCGGATATGACAAGCCTGGCTTCGACGATCGTAGAAGAGATCAAGCCGATCGGTCATTCCTCGATTTCGGCCAAGGTCGGGCTCGCGCTGCTGCTGGCCGCACTCGCCGACTGGCTGTTCTACGGGCAGCGGATCGGGCTGTCGTTGACGCTCTTTACGATCGCGCTCGCTGGCGTGTCGGCGCTCTTCAATCATGCCGCACTGGACTTGCGCCGCGCCATCACCGGATCGGCCGTTCTCGCCGCCGGTCTCGTGCCTGTTATCGAGGAGCTCAACACGCTGTCGTTCCTGATCCTCGTCGCATCGCTGACGATTGCGTTGCTGCTCGTGACCAATGCGGAAGCGACCGGGCTCGCCGACCGCGTCCGTGCGCTGCGAAGCTTGGTCCTGCTCGGTCCCTTCAGGTTCTTCCTCGATGCGCCCCAGGTCCTCAACGCGTCGGCGTTTACCCGCGGCATCGCGCTGTGGCTGCTGCCTGCCGCGCTCAGCACCGTCTTCGTCGCACTCTTCGCCGCGGCCAATCCGGTGATCGAGCAATGGCTGTCCCTGCTCAATCCGAAACTCATCCTCGAATATGTCAGCGTCCCGCGCGTCCTGTTCTGGGCCGTGATGCTGGCGTTGGTCTGGCCGTTCATCCATGTGCGCTGGCGGCGCAAGACGGTCGTCACCACCGCCGTCGCCGACGTCCCGGTGCCACCGCCGCTCCCGTCCCTCGTCTCGGCTGAATTCCTGGGCCCCGCCACCATCCTGCGCTCGCTGATCCTGTTCAATCTGCTGTTCGCGGCGCAGTCGATTCTCGACGGCATCTATCTCTGGGGGCACGCGGCGCTGCCCGACAACTTGACCTATGCCGCCTACGCCCATCGCGGCGCCTATCCGCTGATCGTAACCGCGCTGCTGGCCGCCGCCTTCGTGCTGGTGGCGATGCGCCCGGGCGGACCGGCCGAGAAATCGAGGGTGATCCGGCCGCTGGTCTATCTCTGGGTAGGGCAGAACGTGCTTCTGGTCGCCTCGTCCATCCTCCGGCTCGACCTCTATGTCGACATCTACATGCTGACGTATTGGCGCATCGCGGCCTTCATCTGGATGGGGCTGGTGGCGCTCGGACTGATCCTGATCGTGACCCGCATTGCTCTCAACCGGTCCAACCAATGGCTCGTGGGTGTCAATCTGATCGTGCTCGCGATCGTGCTCTACGGCTGCTCGCTCGTGAACTTCGATGCCTTCATTGCCGACTACAATGTCGCCCACAGCCGGGAAGCATCGGGGAAAGGCGTGCAGATCGACATGAACTATCTCCTGACGCTCGGACCGCAGGCACTGCCCGCCATCGATAGGGCGATCATGCTCCGGCCCGGCAACCCCGAGAGCTGCCTTGTGTCACGCCGCGACCGCCTTGTAGAACAGCAGCGTCAGGACTTGGCCTGGCGGAGCTGGGGCTTTCGAAGCTGGCGGCTGCAGCGCAGGCTGGACGCGCCGGCGAAGAATCAGCCGGCGGGCTGACGAGGCAGCGGAGAGTTTCTTGGCGCATCGCATTCTCATCGTCGACGACGAAGGCCATATCCGCGAGGTCATCCGCGTTGCACTGAAGAAGGCGGGCATGGACGTGATCGAGGCGCGCGACGGCAGGGAGGCGCTCAGCCGCGCTGCCGCCGACAAGCCCGACCTGATCGTGCTCGACATCGGCATGCCTGAGTTCGACGGCCTCAACGTCTGCCGCGAGATTCGCAAGACCTCCGACGTGCCGATCCTGTTCCTGTCGGCGCGCGACGAGGAGATCGACCGCATCCTCGGCCTCGAGATCGGCGGCGACGACTACGTGACAAAGCCGTTCAGCCCGCGCGAGCTGGTGGCGCGGGTCAATGTCATCCTGCGCCGGCTCAGCCCGCGCAATGGCGAGATCAAGGCTGGGCCGAGCGCGCTGGCGCAAGGTGGCCTGCTGATCGATCCGGAGCAGCATGTGGCGTCGTTCGCCGGCACGCCGCTGAAGCTGACCGCGATCGAGTTCGGCATCCTGCGCGCGTTCCTGACCCGGCCGACCTCGGTGTTCAATCGCGAGCAGCTGATGCGCGCGGCCTATCAGCTCAACATCCAGGTCTCCGACCGCACCATCGACAGCCACATCCGCAACATCCGCGCCAAGCTGGCGGCGCTGAATTGCGAGAATGTCATCGAGACCATCCACGGCGTCGGCTTCAAGCTCGGCCGCTGCGAGACAGCGGCATGAGCGCGGCGCCCGATAAATGGCGACCGTCGCTCGGCCTCGTGATCTTCACGGTGCTGGCGACCGTCGCCGTGCTGCCGCTGGTCGGCCTGTTCTTCTTCCGCCTCTACGACAACCAGCTCATCCGCCAGACCCAGGCCGAGCTGATCGCGCAAAGCCGCGTGCTGGCGACGATCTATGCGCAGGAGGTCACGGCAAGGCTCGACAGTGGCCTGACTCTCGGCGCCGAGGTGCCGCCGAACGTGCTGCCCGACCCCGGCGACCAGGTCACGCCGATCCGCCCCGCGCTTGACCTCACCGCCAATGATTTGTTGCGCCGGCGGCCCGATGCGCAAGCAGCAATCCGGCCGGCACAGCCGGCCTATGTCGAGATCGGCGCAAGGCTGACGCCGATCATCCGCGAGACCCAGAAGGTGACGCTGGCGGGTTTCAGGATCCTCGATCCGCAGGGCGTGGTGATCGCCGGGCGCCAGGAGGTCGGGCAGTCGCTCGCCCATATCGAGGAGGTCGCGGACGCGCTGCACGGGCAGTACCGCGCCACCTTGCGCAACCGCGTGCCGGACAAGCCGCCGCCGCCGATCTACTCCTTCAGCCGCGGCCTCGGCGTGCACGTGTTCTCGGCGATGCCCGTCATCGTCAACAACCGCGTCGCGGGCGTGATTTATACCACGCGGACGCCCAGCAACATTTTCGATCATCTCTACCAGGAGCGGGCCAAATTCGTGCTGGCCGGCCTCGCCGTCATCCTCGGCACGATCGCGATTGGCCTCGTTTTCTCCCGCACCATCACGCTGCCGATGCGCGAATTGATCGATCGCGCCGCGCGGATCGGCCGCGGCGATCGCGAGGCATTTCAGCCGCTCCGGCATTACGGCACGCGCGAGTTCGCCCAGCTCTCGCACAGCTTCCTCGGCATGGCCGAGCAGCTGGCGCGGCGCTCGGACTATATCGCGACGTTCTCGGCCCACCTCACTCACGAGCTGAAATCGCCGCTGACCTCGATCAAGGGCGCCGCCGAGCTGTTGCAGGATTCGGTTCAAGGTAAATCCGAGGGTCTGACGCCGGCCGAGCAGAACACGTTCATCGCCAACATCCTGTCCGATACGCAGCGGCTGGAGGCGATGGCGCAGCGGCTGCGCGAACTGGCCCGTGCCGAGAGCCTGCCGCAGAACGAGCGCACCGAACTCGCACCCGTGATCGCCGACCTGAGAAGCCTCTTTCCGGCAAGCGATATTTCGGCCAGCGGCAGCCTCGACCGCCCCATCGGTATGTCCGGCGAAAAGGCGCTGATCGTGCTGTCGCATCTCGCCGACAACGCGATGCGGCACAAGGCGAGGTCAATCAGGCTGGAGGCGGCCTTCGAGCGCACGACCGTGCGTCTGACGGTGAGCAATGACGGCGAGCCGATCTCGGCGCCGAACCGCGACAGGATTTTTGACGCGTTCTTCACCACCCGCCGCGACCAGGGCGGGACCGGGATGGGGCTTGCGATCGCGCGTGCGGTGATGGCGAGCCATGGCGGCTCGATCAGGCTGAAGCCGACCGAGGCGGGCGCCGCCTTCGAGCTCCAATTCCCTGTGGCCTAGATCGCGAACACCCAGGCGGCAACGATGGTGCCGATGGTGACCAGGCCGGCGATGGTCCAGCCGGCGGCATATTCCAGCTCGGGATGACCGGTCGCCCGCATGATCTCTGCCGGATCGGCGGTATGCTTCTCTGCCATGACAGCCTCGCACGTTTCTTCCCGCGTCATATGTAAGTCGCATCAGCCGCCATTAGGTTCCATCACGGACACGCGAGGAATGACGCAATTAGGTTTGTTCGCCGAACCGCAAGCGGGCCCTGCCGGGCTGCGCCATGCGGACAATTTTATCGATGCCGCCCTCGAGCAGGAATTGATCGGCCGCATCGCAGCATTGCCGCTCCAGCGCTTCCAGTTCGGCGCCTTCGAGGGCAATCGCCGGGTGGCCTCGTTCGGCTATCGCTACGACTATTCGCTGCAGCGGCTGGCCGAGGCGGAGCCGATCCCGGACTGGGTGGCGCCGGTCGCGCGTCAGGTCGAGCAATGGGCGGGGCTACCGAAGGCTACCGTCCGCCAGGTGCTCTGCACCGAATATGAGGTCGGCGTCGGCATCGGCTGGCACCGCGACAAGCCGCATTTTGACAAAGTCCTCGGCCTCTCGCTCGGCGCGGCCTGCAAGTTCCGCTTCCGCCGCCGGAGCGGCGACAAATGGCAGCGCCACACGCTCGAGGCTCTGCCGCGCTCGCTTTACATGATGGACGGCGAGGCGCGTTCGCAATGGGAGCACAGCATCCCGCCGGTCGAGGCACGCCGTTACTCCATCACGTTCCGGACGATGAAGCGAGCCTGACCGGTCGTCCAAAACAAAAACTGCGAAAACAACCCCATGCACAGTAGAACGCCGTGTCCGGCTCGAGCCTCGGCGGCGCCGGACAACGGCTTGACGGATCGAGACAAAATGGCTGCGCCGCGCGGGTCGTCCCGGGACACGCGAACATGCGCTCCAAACGCGGCCACATGCCAAGCCGGACGCCCGTTTCCGCGG
This sequence comes from Bradyrhizobium sp. PRIMUS42, assembly GCF_023006515.1. Classification (NCBI taxonomy): domain Bacteria; kingdom Pseudomonadati; phylum Pseudomonadota; class Alphaproteobacteria; order Hyphomicrobiales; family Nitrobacteraceae; genus Bradyrhizobium; species Bradyrhizobium sp. PRIMUS42. The sequence continues at coordinate 368 of NZ_JALBGZ010000405.1, read as the reverse complement.
CGGCGGCGTGCCGGCCAAGGGTGCCGCGAATTCGCCTCAAGGCCAGCTGAGTAATGAGGCGAATTGAAAAGACAGGCCATATCTGCGAGCCAATATGAGACCCGCAAAGCCGGCATCACCATGAAGAACTATCTGACATTTTTCCTGCTTCTGACCATGACCACAGCCTCCGCGCACGGACCTTTGCCGGCCCGGCTCTCGCCGCCGTCTGATCTCGTGCAAGTGGGCCTGACCGATTCCGACACCACGGCCGGCGGCACCGCGCGGCTGTGTGAGCAGGTTACCTTCGCGCGGGGCCTGCGCTACGGCGAGAGCGAAGCCAACGTGCTCGATGTCGCCGCCAGCGCGACCAAGGCGGATACGCCGCG
>NZ_JALBGZ010000404.1:0-5845 GCF_023006515.1 Bradyrhizobium sp. PRIMUS42 | reverse complement strand
GGTGAAGGCGCGCTATCCGCTAGCCGAGATCGTGGTGGCCGAGCCCGAGGCATTCGACGACCACGGCATCTCGCTGAGCGCCGGCCATCGCGAGCCGCATCCGCCCGCGGGCCGCACCATCTGCGATGCGCTCATGGCCCTGATCCCCGGCGAGATGACGTTTGCGATCAACAGCAAGCTGCTCGCGCGCGGCGTCACGGCGTCGGACAAGGAAGTCGGTGCCGCTGTCGCGTTCGCCTATCGCGAACTGAAGCTCGTGGTGGAGCCCGGCGGCGCCGTCGGTCTCGCGGCGCTGCTGGCGGGGCGTCTCGACGTTGCCGGCAAGAACGTCGTCATCGTGCTCTCCGGCGGCAATGTCGATGCGGATTTGTTTGCGGAGCTGGTGGCCTGATCGTCATTCCGGGGCTCGCGAAGCGAGAGCTCGGGATCCATTTCCGCACTGTCTCTGCTGCACGATAGATTCCGGGCCTGCGCCTCGCGGCGCATCCCGGAATGACAAGAACTAACATGACAAAGGGGCAGAGCGTTGCCGCTCTGCCCCTTTGTTTTATCGACTTCGAGGTTCGAATGCGCGGCTTGTTCGGTGCAACCTCTCCCGCTTGCGGGGGAGGGAGCGCACCTTCTTCTTCGCTCGATCAGTGCATGAAGCCGCGATGGTTGTTACCGCCGCCATTCATGCTCGGCGCCTGGTTCATCGACTGCCGGAAGTTGTTGCCGCTGTTGACCATGCGGGTCGGCGTCGTGTTGAGCTGCGGGCGCTTGTCCTGCACGTTGTTCTGAACCTGCACCTTGTTCGCCGGGTTGTTGTTGAGCTTCACGATGCCGGTGTTGCCGTTGTTAACGCGGATCGGGTTGTTCTGAGTCTGGACCACCGGCTTCGTCTCGATAGTCGTGCCGCCCTTGCCGACATTCACGGGCATGCTCACGATCTTGCCCGGCTTGCCGTTGACGTTGCCGCCATTTGGGGTGTTGGTCGCTGGCAGGGTGACGATCCTGCCAACGCCGCCATTGGTGTTGGTCGTGTTGGTCGGCGCAGGCAGGGTGACGATCTTGCCCGGGGGCTGCGACGGCGTGCCGTTCGGCTGGCCCGGCTGGTTGTTGTTGCCCGAGGGCAGGTTGACGATCTGGCCGCCATTGCCGAGCTTGCCGATGACATTGCCGTCGACCGGCTTCTGGACGACCGGCAGGTTGCCGCCCATCTGCGGCCCACCATTACCCTGCTGCGAGGGCATGTATTTGGGCTGGCCGAGATTGCCGATCTTGAAGGTCGGGGCAATGTTCTGCGGCGCCAGGAACTTGGTCGCCTGCATCAAGGGGATCTGCTTCGGCTGCGCCTGCAGGTGCAGCGCGACTTGCGCATAGGGGCTGTTGCCGTAGCTGTCATAGAAGGTCTTGTAGCCGAGCGGCGAGTTCACGAGCACCGCCTTGTGCCAGGCCTGCGAGAGCAGGATGTTATTGAGCAGCCAGCGGACGTGGTCGCACAGCGGGTCGTGCGGATACATCTGGATGAACTCCTGATAATATTCCGGCCGGCCCTCGGACACGACGTAATCATAAGCCTGGCGCGTCGAGCGGCTCGGCAGGTTGGCCGCCATCTGCACCACCGGCGCCTTGACCGGCGCGCGGTTGGCGGCGACGGCGGTGTCGCCGAAGAAGGTGAAGTCGCTCGTGAGCGAGGAGCTCTCCCACGGAATCTGCGCGCCGCTGGTGGTCTGGTTCACCTGCAGGCGCACGCGCTTGAACAGCTGCTCGATCGGCACGTTGGGCTCGCGTGCGACGTTCAGGAAGGCTTGCGTATACGGGCTGTGGCCGCCAGTGCCGTCGAGCGCTTCGGCGCCCGGCGCGGTCGAGTAACCCACGATCGAGCCGTTCGGCGCATCGACGATGGCAAGGCCGCGGCCGGCGTCGTTCACGCTCGGGAACGGATTATTGCGGCAGGCATCGAGGATGACGATGCGCATGCGGCTCGGGATTGTCTCCAGCGTCGACATCACGTCGACGAGGCGCACCGAATTGCTGACGAGCTCGGTGGGGTTGGAGATCTTCGCGTCGACCGGAACCAGGTAGTTCTCACCGGCGAGCTGCACGCCGTGGCCGGCATAATAGACCATCGCCACTGTGTTCGGACCGCGCGAAGCGACCTTGGCGGAGAAGTCCTGGACGACGCGGAGCATGTCGTTCTGGGTCAAATCGGTTGCTGAGACCACTTCGAAGCCGGCGGAGTTCAGGAACTGCGCCATCGATTGCGCGTCGTCGTCGGGGTTCGCAAGCTGCGGTGCGTTTTGGTAGTTCGCATTGCCGATCACCAGCGCCACCCGCTGCTCCGGGCCTTGCAGCGCGGTGGAGGCGGGCTGGACAGGGGCAACCTGCGCGGAAGCGGGCCCGCAGGCGAAGCCGAACAGGCTTCCCAGCAGACCCGCAGTCATCAGGAAAGGCTTTAGGCGGAACATGGCGTGCTCCTCTGGCACTGATCTCGATGCGAGATTGGTTGCGAGGAAGCTTGGCCGCGTTCGAGGTTGAAGTCCGTGATCCCAATCACCATGGCGATCAACGTGATCTGAATCACGCTTGGAACCTGCTATGGTTAGCGATCGATTGGGAGGAACCGCCGTCACATGCTGAAATCGATCGATCCGATCCTGACGCCCGACCTGCTCTGGCTGCTCGCTTCCATGGGCCACGGCGACGACCTCGTGGTCGTCGACGCCAACCACCCGGCCACGCACATCGCCCGCAGCACGTCGTCGCAGCGCCTGATCCAGTTGCCGGGCATGACGATGGAGACGGCCGTCCGCGCCATCATGTCGGTCTATCCGCTCGACGATTTCGATCCCGACCCGGTGCGCGTGATGATGCCGGTCGACGATCCCGACCGCGTGCCCGACGTGCAGCGCGCAGTGCTGGCCGAGATCGAACGCGCCAGCGGCAGCACCATTGCTCCCGGCAAGCTCTCTCGGGCGGATTTCTATCGCGCGGCAGCGGCGGGTTTCGGCGTCGTGCAGGTCGGCGACAGCAGGGGCTACGGCTGCTTCCTGATCCGCAAGGGAGTGATCAGTTAGCTGGACTGGCGCATCAGCTCCGACGGCCAGCCGATCCGGACGAGGAGGCCGTCGGGACCGTTGATGCCCACTTCATACATGCCCCATTCGCGGTGACGCAGCACGCCGCCGGGGCGGATGATCAGATCGTCCACGCGCGCGGCGATGGCCTCGACGTCTGGCGTGCGGATGAAGACGCCGAAGGGATTGTGCTCCGGCACACGCCATGGGCCATCGCCGGCTTGCGTGAGATGTACCTCGCATCCCCAACCGCTCATGATGACATAGCCGTCATCGCCGCCCGTCCGCGCAAAGCCGAGACGTTCCCAGAACGGCTTGGCGGCAGGAAGATCGTTGCTCGGAATGATCGCGAAGGCGCCGACGCGCGGGTGCTCAGACATGGGTCCACTCCGGAACTTGCAAGACGTTTCGCGCAGCACTCGTGCTGCACCTTGCAAGCCTATCGAGAGAAGCCGATGAGCAGAAGCGACGAAAAGCCTCGCACTCGAATTTGAGTGGTCTTCTCGCATCCGCCTGTTTATTGTCGAACCATGTCTCGCCTTGTGTGTCTATCTGTTGCCATCATCCTGTCGCTGCTGCCCGCCACAGCGCCCGCTGCGTCAAACAAGCCTGCTAAGCCGGTCTGGAAAGGCTACGGCTTCCTGCCGGGCTATCGGCAGCCGCTGAGCAACAGCATTCCGCTCTACAAGCAGAAAGACGCGATGCGCCGAATGTCGCGCGCCGACCGACGTCATTGGTATATCGACCCGGTTCCGCAATATTACCGTTGGGACGGCGAGTGGCACTATTTCGGCCGCCCCGGCTTCAACGGCGGCCGCTACAATGGCGGCAGCTTTGGTCCGTGCTGGACGCGCACGCCGATCGGGGCGGTGTGGAATTGCGGGTGATCGGCCGGTCGCCGAGTGCGGCTAGGGGAAGCTTCGGACGACCTCGATCAGTCCGACGATTGCGGCATTGAAGGCATCGAGCTCTTCGGCCGGAATCCAGTACTCCAGATGCGAGCGCCCGCCGGCTTCCTGCACGTCGTACCTCGCGATGAAGCTTCGCTTGACCTCGAAGCGCGTCACGAAGCCCGTGCCGCTGGCCGGGACATTCCAGTCGCGCGCGATCTTGATTGCATAGTCTTCGGTCAGCACCGGATAGAAGATCGGCTGGTCAGGCAGGCGCGGGGGAAACGCGCGCATGCCGGTTTGCTGGATCAGCTCCAGCTCTTTGGGACCAACGGGACGCCAGAGGGTGAGGGTGTCTTCGGTGGGTGTCATCATTCAGCCGAGGGCAAATATGCCGAGAATTAAGAGGAGAGCCCGTAATAGCGTCGATAAGAATCGAGCTGTCGCTGGGGTGTAAAGCCCTCAAAATCCGTGGCGTACTTATTGTCTTCCAGCACAGCGAGGAGCGCTTTCGCCTCGGAAGCACTGCTTGCTTGCAGAAATGCTTTAGTAGTCTCAAGGCCAGCCCCGCAGGCGAGCTGAATGTCGATGTAGCATGACGCATCGAAAGAGGACATCTTGGCTCTATAGATCAGAAGAGCGTCGCTCGGGATGCCTGCCGAGAACAGCTGTATGCACAAGAGCCTCAATGGCTCATTGCTTTCTCGATTGCTGTCAGCAATCGCAGTTTGGATCATCCGGCGGATCTCCGGAAGATCGGCAGCATCCGGAGTGAGGCCAAAGCGCGCGAGCAGGTCATTTTCGTCCATGGCGATACAGGGTCTAGCGAAGCTGCGGCGTGGTCAATAGCCGGGACACGAGAGTGAGCGGCGCAAGCCCATCTAGCTCCGTCACCCTGAGGTGCGCGCTCTGCGGCGCGAATGCGCCGTGGAGCAAGCCTCGAAGGGCGACGGCCCGGCTGCATCGCGGCCGTGCATCCTTCGAGGCTCGGCTTGCAATGCTTTCGCATCGCAAGCCTCGCGCCTCAGGATGACGGGACTGGAAGCTGCACTCGTCCTTACGAGAAGAACGCGATCTTTTCGGCCTGGGTCATGCGGCGGATCGGCGCGAGGGGATCGTTGGCGGGCGCGCGAGGCTTCTGCAGAATGCCGCTGGCGAGGATGGTGGCGCCGAGCGAGGGCTCGGGCAAGGACGCGGACAAGGATGCAGACAGGGGTGAGGGTATCGGTGGCAGCGTTGCTGCTGGTGCTGCGGCGAATGTCGCCGTCGCAGCCATGGCCGGGACCTGCTGCTCCATCACTTCGGCGGCGGCCTCCGCAATGGCGTCGGTAAGGCGCGCGAGCGAGTCCATCGCGATGGGCGCATCCGCGACCTGCTCTTCCATCACCGGGGCAACGGCCGGCAGAGGTGCGACCGGCTCCGGAAGCTCGGCGGCAACGGGCGCTGCGGGCTCCGCTGGCCTCGGTTCCGGAGTGGCGGTTTCCATCTCGACCGTTGCGATGATCTCGTCGAACTCCGGATCCGGCGCGGCCATCTCCATCGCGATGGCCTCGAGCACGGCGTCGTCTTCGGCTTGCGCGGCAGCGTCGAGCGCGAATGCGTCAGCGGTGTCCGTGACCGGCTCTTCAAACGAAACGTCTTCAGGCGTGGTTTCTCCAGGCGCGACACTCTCCGGCGCCACATGGTCGAGCGCGGTGTTTCCGACAGCGATCTCGCTTTCGGCCGCAATCTCCGGCGCGACGGCCGCGTCCATTGCTTGCTCGGCCTCGGCGAACGCTTCGGTGGCGACGGCCGCTTCCACGAAGGTTTCGGGCTCGGCAGTTGCCACGACATCCTGTGGCGGCTCCGTAGAAGCCACGGGGGCTTCGCCGGCCATCGCTGCGGCTGCGGTCGGGG
>NZ_JALBGZ010000403.1:0-5851 GCF_023006515.1 Bradyrhizobium sp. PRIMUS42 | reverse complement strand
AACGTCTCGCGCTTGAACAGGAAGGTGAAGTTGCTGAGGCCGACGAACTTGGTCATCGCCTTGTTCAGCGTCGCGAGGTGGACCGAGTAGAGAGCGGGATAGAGCACGAGCCGCGGATCAGGCTGGTCGGCAGCTGACTTCTACAGCGTGGCGAGATCTTCGGGCACGTTGCCGAATTTGCGCAGCAGCGTGGCGTCGCCGAATTCGCCGGTCATGGGATCCCCGCTGCGGCTGAAGGCGACCGCGCCGATATGGCCTGCACCCCGCGATAAGAGCTCGGCGCGCCGCAGCGCGGCCGTCGAGCTCTGGCATTCTTCCGCTGCGCCTGCGACAGGCGAGCCGTCGGCATCCATCAAAAAGGGCATTGCAACGTAATAGGTCACGTCCGACATGGCGTTGCTCCAATGTTGAAACTCAGGCGGCGCTGCTCTTGCTCCGCATCTTGCTACGCGAGGCGTCCGGAATGCAGCCGGCGGAAATCGCCGCCTGCAATTCTTCCAGCTCGGCTTCCAGATATTCGTTCGCCATGATCAGCGCCTTGATGGTGCTTCGCAAATTGCCGTCGCACATCGCGATCGCCTGATCGCAGGCCTGTTCATAATGGCTGTTGTCGAGCAGGGCGGTTGCAGACATCTGCGTTGTCCTTGTCAGTCGTCGTAGGCGTTTCCTGATGCTGAAATGTTCCTATTTTGTTCTTTTGGAGTCAAGCGGATTCATGTGGCTCGACGAAAAGCCGGCTCGCAGATCAGGCGATGATGTCGGGGGTAATCTGGTCTTCGATGAACGCGATGCGATCACGCAACAACAGCTTGCGCTTCTTCAATCGCTGTAGCCGCAACAGGTCGGGGGCGGGCGATTGATGCAGTGCATCGATCGCCGCATCGAGATCTCGGTGTTCCTGCTGCAACCGGGTGAGCTCGACTTCGAGCTCACGCTCGTCTTCATTGGTCATGTCTGCGGTGGCCGAAAACCGATTAGGCGTGAGATTTAAGGCTGTGGAAGCCCTGTGGAAATTATCGTCCTTGCGCGGTGTGATCGCAAGCGATCTGCGAGCACCGTTCGCCGATCTCCAGCGACATATTTCCGCCGATCGCAGCGTCGCTGCGCAAGCGCATTGATATCATGGATTTTTCCCGCGCGGTTCCTTTACTCACGCTTCGTTACATATGAATTTTCAAAAATGAAGCTGTGATGACGGATATCCATCGACAGAACGAATCGGTGATGTAGACTTCGTTGTCCGGATCGAATCCTGAGGTTCAACCCTACCGAGGAGGTTTCGAATGACAATTCAGGCACATCTGGTTGAATTGGAGCGGAAGCACAAACTTCTCGAAAACGAATTGCACGAAGCTCTCGTGCACCTTTCAACAGACGACCTGCAAATTGTTGAGTTGAAGCGCCGGAAGTTGATGGTCAAGGACCAGATCGAGCGTCTGAGGCAAGGCAACACGCTCCACTAGTAACCCCCGTAACAGCGTAGAGTTGATCGTACCCTTATCCCGCAGGGATGAGAGCCTTTGCGCTCATCCCTGCAGCAGGGTGCGCACCGTGCAAAGATGTTTGCGCGGTTTAAGTGCTTGCGAGCTCGGCGACGTGATCGGCGATCGCGAGCGACGACGTCAGTCCCGGCGATTCGATGCCGAACAGGTTGACCAGGCCAGCGACGCCGTGATCGCGCGGGCCCTGCATCAGGAAGTCCTGCGTCGCGACCGCAGGCGGCACGATCTTCGGCCGGATGCCCGAATAGCTCGGCATCAACGCGCCGTCAGGCAGTGTCGGCCAGTATTTGCGGATCGCCGGATAGAAGCGCTCGGCGCGTGACGGGTCGACCTCGTAATTGATCGTCTCGATCCACTCGACGTCGGGGCCGAAGCGCGCTTGGCCTGCCATATCCAGAGTGAGATGCACCCCTAACCCGCCGGGTTCGGGCACCGGGTAGATCAGGCGCGAGAACGGCGCCTTGGCATTGCAGCTGAAGTAATTTCCCTTGGCGAGATAGGCCGGCGGAATCCGGTCCAGCGGCATGCCGTCGATGTTGCGTGCCACATTCGTCGCCGAGAGCCCCGCGGCGTTGACGAGGAGGCTGCATTGCAGCGTCATTGGCGCCTCGCCGCCGGCTTCGATTTCGATGAGGCCGTTCGCCGCCTTGGCGCGGATCAGCGGGGTGTGAAACGCGAAGGCCGCGCCTGATGCCTCGGCTTCGCCGCGCAGCGAGAGCATGTAGGCGTGGCTGTCGATGATGCCCGTTGACGGCGACAGCAGCGCGGCATCGCATGCGAGCGCGGGCTCGAGCGCGCGGGCCGCCTCGCCGGTGAGCAGCTGCATGTCGAGCACGCCATTGGCCTCGGCATGCGCCTTGATCGATTGCAGCTTCTCGGTCTCCTGCGGGGTGGTCGCGACGATCAGCTTGCCGCAATTCCTGTGCGGGATGCCGCGCTCGGCACAGTAGTGGTAGAGCGCGTGCTTGCCGTCGACGCACATGCGCGCCATCCAGCTCCCGGCGCGGTAGTAGATGCCGGCATGGATCACCTCACTGTTGCGCGAGGAGGTGATGGTGCCGATCGCCTCGGCCTCCTCGAGCACGATGACCTCGCGCCCGGCCTGGGCGAGCTTTCGGGCCGCCGCGAGCCCGACCACGCCGGCTCCGATGACGACGCAATCGACCCTATCCATGGCTGTGCAGGATGTCCGCTGGAAGCGCCGGTGACATCAGGCCTGGGACTAATGGTGCGGGGCCGTTTTCCGTTAAGGAAGAATTTATCATGTCAGGGCAATTGCCGTTTTTCACGTCACATTTTTCTGTTGCGCGTACAGGCGTTTACCCGATCCAAACCCGTGAAGCCAGACAATCCGACGTTGAAATCGCGGGTGGCTGATGGCTGAGAAGAACTGGCACGAGGGCAGCACGCTTCCGATTGCTGTGCAGGCCGTTGTGTGCCTGGCCGGCACGGTTGCGCCCGCGCGCGCCTTTGCGCTGTCGGACAGTTTTGCCGCGCCGAGCTATCTCGGCCAGCTGGATCCCAACGTGGTCTGGGAAGGCCTGATCACGGGCATCGTCGTCTGCGCGTTCCTCGCCGCGATCGTACTTTGGATCCATTCCTCGCTGCGCCGGACCAGGCGCTTGCAGCTGCGGCGCAACGCCTTCGTCTCCTCCGCCATGAACAATCTCAACCAGGGCGTGGTGATGACGGACGCGCAGCGGCGCATCATCTTCTGCAACGACCGCTATCTCGAGCTTTACGGCCTGACGCGGTTGGATCTCTGGGCCGACATGAACGGCTACGAGCTCCTCGAGCTGCGACGCAAGCGCGGCGTGCTGGGGGGCGTCTCCGACGGCGAGTTCTACGAGAAGGCGGCGAGCCCCAACGGTTTGATCACCGAACTGCCTGATGGCCGCGCCATCCTGGTGAAATATTTCGTGCTGCCGAACGGTGGCTCGGTGGCGACGCATCTGGACGTCAGCGACCAGCGCAAGCTGTCGCGACAGCTCGCCTCGACCAAGCAGTTCCTGGAAACGGTGCTGGACAACGTGCCGGCCTGCGTGGCCGCGAAGAACATCGAGGATGGCCGCTACATCTTCGCCAACAGCGCCTATGAGCGGTTCTGGGGATTCTCGCGCGATTATGTCGTCGGCAAGAATGCGCGCGAGTTGTTCGCGTCCGGCTCGGCGGCCACCATCGAGACGACCGATCGGGCAGCGCTCAACTCACCCGACGGCCAATTCCGCAATGAATTCGAGGTCGATCGTGGCGGCGAGCGGCGCATGGTCGCCTCGATCCGGATCGTGGTCCGCAACGAGAACAACAAGCCCGAATTCCTGATGCTCGTGTTCGAGGACATCACAGACCGCCGCTCCCTGTCGAAGGAGCTGGAGAGCGCCAAGAAGTTCCTCGATCTGGTGGTCGACAACATCCCGGTGGCGCTGATCGTCGAGCAGGTCAAGGACGGCCGCTATCTGCTCGCCAATCGCAGCGCGGAGACGATCCTCAACCGCCGGCGCGAGGAGGCCACGGGCCTGACCGCGTCCGACATCTTCAATCCCAAGGAAGCCAAGCTGATCATCGCGCGCGACGAGGCCGCGATCAAGAAACGCGGGATGATCACCGAGGAGCATCCGATCTCCACCAAGGACGGCCTGCGGCTGTTCCTGACCCGCCGCGCCACCGTGCTCAATGATGCCGGCGAGCCGCAATATCTGATCAAGACCCACGAGGACGTCACCGACCGCCGGCAGACCGAGTCGCGCATGGCGCACATGGCCTATCACGACGGCCTCACCGATTTGCCGAATCGCGCCGCCTTCCTTCAGGCCCTGACCCAGATGATCGAAGCCTGCGAAGGCACCGGCGAGGAGTTCGCAGTCCTCTGTGTCGACCTCGACGGCCTCAAGGAGGTCAACGACGTCTTCGGCCATGCGCTCGGCGACAAGCTTCTGGTCGAGGTGGCCCAGCGGCTCCAGGAGTCCGCCCGTGGCGGTGTGGTGGCGCGCCTGTCTGGCGACGAATTCGGCCTGATTATCGACGGCAAGCAGCCGGACGCGGGTCTTGCGCTGGCACAGCAGCTCGGCGAGGCCGTCGCAAGGGAATTCCAGATCGACGGCCGCGCTGTCCGCGCCGGCGCCACCACCGGCATGGCGGTCTTCCCGCACAACGGCAGCGATGGCGCTTCGCTGCTCGCCAACGCCGGTGCGGCGCTGTTCCGCGCCAAGCAGAAATCCCGCGGCACGATCAGCCTCTACCAGCCCGAGATGGACCAGCAGATCCGCGATCGCCGCGTGCTGCACCAGGATCTGTCGATGGCGATCAAGAACGGCGAGCTCTCGCTCGCCTTCCAGCCGCAGGGGGCCGCGGGCCACAGCGTCGCCGAGAGCGAGATCATCGGCTTCGAGGCGCTGGCGCGCTGGCAGCATCCGGTGCGCGGCCAGGTTTCGCCGGCCGAATTCATCCCGATCGCCGAAGAGAGCGGCCTGATCGTCGAGATGGGCGAGTGGATCTTGCGCGAGGCCTGCCGCGAGGCGGCGTCCTGGCCGAAGCCGCTCCAGGTCGCGGTCAATCTGTCGCCGGCGCAGTTCATGCACGGCGACGTGGTTGGCCTCGTCCATTCGATCCTGATCGAGACCGGCCTTGCACCCGGCCGGCTCGAGCTGGAAATTACCGAGGGCGTGCTGATCGAAGATTTCGACCGGGGCCTCGCTCTGCTGCGCCGCCTGAAGGCGCTCGGCGTGCGGATCTCCATGGACGATTTCGGCAGCGGCTACTCATCGCTGAGCTACCTCCAGGCGTTCCCGTTCGACAAGATCAAGATCGACCGCGCCTTCATCATCAATCTCGGCCGCAACCCGCAATCGGCTGCGATCGTTCGCGCAGTGATCGATCTCGGCCACGGCCTCGACATGTCGATCATCGCCGAGGGCGTCGAGACGGTCGAGCAACTCGCCTTCCTCGCCAAGGAGGGCTGTGACGGCGTGCAGGGCTATCTGCTCGGCAAGCCCTTGCCGATCGGCAAATATGCCGGCCTCGTCGGCCGCGCCGAGGTCATGCAGCTTGCGCTCAAGACCGGTTAGAGCGTTTTCGCGCTAAGTGGATACCGGTTCGCGTCAAGAAAACGCGTCAAAGCCAGAATCTAGCGCCCCGTTCCGATTTCATCGGAACGGAAATGGCTCTAGTGATGATGGGGCGCTTCGCTCCTTCTCGACGGCTTCATGGCGGATTACGACCTTGCGATCATCGGCGGCGGTCTGAACGGTGTCAGCCTCGCCCGCGATGCGGCGGGCCGCGGCCTGCGGGTGATCCTGTTCGAGCAGGGCGATCTCGGCGGCGCAGCGTCGTCGGCAACACCGCGTCTGATC
>NZ_JALBGZ010000402.1:0-5868 GCF_023006515.1 Bradyrhizobium sp. PRIMUS42 | reverse complement strand
AGGCGCCGCGCCGTTGCCGGCGCGCTTTCGTGTGGAGGGGCGGGTGTAGGCCCGGGCTGCAATGGCTGTCACGTCAGGTCTCCTGCCGCGCAACCTTAGCGCCTCGGCAAGCCAAGCGAAAGATTGTTGTTGACGACAACAATTGTCGTGCCCAACATTATGGCCAAGCAACCCGGAATGAGGCTGCGGCCGATCCCCGTATCCGGGCGGAGGAGGAAACACATGACAGTCGCCCCACGCGGTGACCTTGCAGGCCTGTTCGCAAGCCCGCGGACCGTCGCAGAGCATCGCGCCGACGGCAGCATCGTGCTGCGCTCGCCCGATCCGTTGCGCGATGGCGCGCGTTGCGTCGGCGACTGGCTGGAGCAATGGGCGCGGCAAACGCCAGATGCGATCTTCCTTGCCGAGCGCGGCAATGTCGATGCGCCCTGGACCACCGTCACATATGCCCAGGCCCTGCGCCAGGTGCGGGCGGCGGCGTCCTGGATTTTGGCGCAAGGCCTCAGCGCAGAGCGCCCGCTCGCGATCCTCTCGGACAACAGCATCGATCACGCGCTGCTGGCGCTCGCTGCCCAGCATGTCGGCGTGCCCTCGGCCGCGATTTCGCCAGCCTATTCGCTGATGTCCAGGGATTTCGAGAAGCTCAAGAGCATGATCACGCTGCTCGAGCCGGGAGCGATCTACGTCTCTGCGATAAAACCCTTCGCGGCGGCGCTGGAGGCCATCGCGCCGCTGCACCGGGCGCGGATCATCAGCGGCCATGAGGATGACGCCGGTGCGCTCGCCTTCCGCACTGTTGCGGCAACGCCGGAGAGCCCCGACGTTGCAACGGCGTTCGCCGCGGTGACGCCGGACACGATCGCAAAATTCCTGTTCACGTCAGGCTCGACCGGCACGCCCAAGGCCGTCATCAACACCCAGCGCATGCTGACCTCGAGCCAGCAGGCCAAGGCGCAGACCTGGATCTTTCTCGAGCAGAAGCGCGAGGATCTCGTCATCCTTGACTGGCTACCCTGGAGCCACACCTTCGGTGCCAATCACAATTTCAATCTCGTGCTGCGCAACGGCGGCTCGCTCTATATCGACGGCGGCAAGCCTGCGCCCGGTCTCTTTGCGGCGTCGCTGGCCAATCTGAAGAGCGTGATGCCGACGGTGTATTTCAACGTGCCGCGCGGCTTCGACATGCTGATCGCGGCGCTGCGCGGTGACGAGGAACTGCGCCGCCGCTTCTTCAGCGAGGTGAAATTCGCCTTCTATGCCGGCGCGGCGCTGCCGCAGAATCTATGGGACGCGCTGGAAGAACTCTCGATCAAGACCGTCGGCCGCGCGCTGCCGATGGTCTCGGCCTGGGGCTCGACGGAAACCTCGCCGCTCGCGACCGACTGCCATTTCCTCGCCGAACGCTCCGGCAATATCGGTGTGCCCATCCCCGGCACCGAGCTTAAACTCGTCACCTCCGGCGACAAGCTGGAGGTGCGGGTGCGCGGCCCGAACGTCACGCCCGGCTATTGGAAGGCGCCGGAGCTGACGAAGCAGGCTTTTGATGAAGAGGGCTTCTATCTGATCGGCGATGCCGTCAAGCTTGCCGATACCGGCAGGCCCGAGCGCGGCCTGTTCTTCGACGGCCGTGTCGCGGAAGACTTCAAGCTCAATTCCGGCACCTGGGTCAGCGTCGGCACGCTGCGCGTCGCCGGCATTGCGGCGCTCTCGCCGCTGGCGCAGGACATCGTCGTGTCCGGTCATGGCGGCGACGAGGCGCGCTTTCTGGTGTTTCCCAATGTTGTCGCCTGCCGCGTCCACGCCGGTCTGCCCGAGACGGCAGGCGTGAACGAGGTGCTCGCGCATGACAAGGTCAGGACCGCAATCGCGCAGGGCCTGGCGAAACTCAGGCAGCAAGGCCCCAACTCCTCCGGTCACGCCACCCGCGCGCTGCTTCTCGCCGAGCCGCCGTCGGTCGATGGCGGCGAGATCACCGACAAGGGCTACATCAACCAGCGCGCCGTGCTGACGCGGCGCGCCGATGCGGTGGCGCGGTTGAACGACGATGCGTCGGGTGAATGGATCGGTTGGGCATAAGTCGGTTTAGGCGTGCTCTTTCCACGTCGTCATCGCGAGGAGCGCAGCGACGAAGCAATCCAGGCTGTCTCCGCGGAAGGACTCTGGATTGCTTCGTCGCTGCGCACCTCGCAATGACGGAGGATGGGGCGAGTAGCTCGCCCATTACGCCAGCAACCCTGCCGCATTATCCTGCCGATTCTTTTGTTGCTTAAGCAACTAATTTGTGCGAACCGTTCCAGATTAGGATGACGGCGGGCAAACCGCTGCGTCTTTTCTGGAGGAAACAAATGCGCGGCAGAACTGGTGCCGTCGGCAAATGCCGGCGAGTGTCCGGACGTGACGGAAGGTGGCGCTTGAGGCGCGACCCGTCAGGCCTCGGTGCCGCCGGTGACCGCGCCGAGATTTTCGTGCAGCCGGCGCAGCAGGTCGATCAGCACCTCGCGCTCGTCCTTGCTGAGGCAGGACAACAGCCGCCGCTCGCGCTCGAGTGCTGCAACGATCACCTTGTCATGGGTGGCGCGGCCCTTCGCCGTCAGCGAGATCGAATGGGTGCGGCCGTCGTTGGGGTCGGTGCGGATCGAGATCAGCCCACGCTTCTCGAGGCCTGCCAGCGTCCGGCTCACCGGCCCCTTGTCGAACCCGATGACGTGGCAGATGCGCGAGGCCGGAATGCCGGGCTCGATCGCCAGCAGCGACATGATCCGCCATTCCGTGACGTTGACGCCGAACTGCCGCTGATAGAACGCGGTCGCGCTGTTCGAGAGCTTGTTGGCGATGAAGGTGACGAACGCCGGGACGTAACGGTCGAGGTCGAGCGTCGGTCCCGCCTCGTTAAGCGCAGGTTTTTGGCGGGCTCTGGTCGAGGGCGCAGGCATATCGGGATTCTATCTCGCGGCGGGCCGAAAGACCTAAGGGCATGCGCCGCTCTTTCACAAGATCAAAATGAGTGAGGTCTTCCATGACCGCATCCGGCTCCCCGGCAGCGACGGGATCCGCGGCCGTTCCGCATCTCGACGTCGATCCCTTCGACATGAAGTTTTTTGCCGACCCTTATCCCACGCATCAGCGGCTGCGGGAGGCCGGTCCGGTCGTCTATCTCGACAAGTGGAATGTCTATGGCGTGGCGCGCTATGCCGAGGTCCATGCGGTGCTGAACGATCCCGCGACCTTCTGCTCCAGCCGCGGCGTCGGCCTCTCCGACTTCAAGAAGGAGACGCCGTGGCGGCCGCCGAGCCTGATCCTCGAAGCCGATCCCCCGGCGCACACCCGCACCCGCGCCGTGTTATCAAAGGTGCTGTCGCCCACCGTGATGAAGGGGCTGCGCGAGCGCTTTGCCGCAGCGGCCGAGCAGCGGGTCGACGAATTGCTGGAGAAGGGCAGCTTTGACGCGATCACGGATCTCGCGGAGGCCTATCCGCTCTCGATCTTTCCGGATGCGCTCGGTCTGAGGCCGGAGGGCCGCGAACATCTCATCCCTTATGCCAGCGTTGTGTTCAACGCCTTCGGCCCGCCGAACGAGTTGCGCCAGGAGGCGATCGCGCGTTCGACGCCGCACCAGGCTTACGTCACTGCACAGTGTCAGCGGGAGAATCTCGCTCCCGGCGGCATCGGCGCCTGCATTCACGCCCACGTCGACGAGGACGCGATTACGGCGACTGAAGCTCCGCTGCTGGTTCGCTCGCTGCTCTCGGCCGGCCTCGACACCACCGTCAATGGTATTGGCGCCGCCGTCTATTGCCTCGCACGCTTCCCGGAGCAATGGCAGCGCCTGCGTGCTGATCTCACATTGGCGCGCAACGCCTTCGAGGAGGCGGTGCGATTTGAAAGCCCGGTGCAGACGTTCTTCCGCACCACGACACGTGATGTCGAGCTCTCCGGCGCGACCATCGGCGAGGGCGAAAAGGTCCTGATGTTCCTCGCCGCGGCCAATCGCGATCCGCGCCGGTGGGACGAGCCTGATAGTTACGACGTCACTCGCCGTACCTCCGGCCATGTCGGCTACGGCTCCGGCATTCACATGTGCGTCGGGCAGCTCATGGCGCGGCTCGAGGGTGAGACGGTGCTGTCGGCGCTGGCGCGCCGCATTGCGAAGATCGAGATCACCGGCGAGCCGAAGCGCCGCTTCAACAACACGCTGCGTGGTCTCGACAGTCTGCCGGTCAAGATCACGCCGGCCTGACGCGACCGGAAGCAAAACCAATAGACAGGGGAGGGAACGATGAAGAACTTGAGGTGGACGCTTGCGCTGGCCGCAAGCCTGGTGTCCGGCGCGGCAAGCGCCGAGATCTCGGACAATGTCGTGCGCGTCGGCGTGCTCAACGACATCTCCGGCATCTTCCAGGACACCAACGGCATGGGCTCGGTGGAAGCCGCGCGCATGGCGGCGGAGGATTTCAACGGCGGCGGCAAAGGCATCAAGGTCGAGATCGTCTATGCCGACCACCAGAACAAGGCTGACGTGGGCAATGCCATTGCGCGCAAATGGCTTGATGTCGAAGGCGTCGATGCCATCGTCGACGTGCCGAATTCGGCGGTCGGTCTGTCCATCAACTCGCTGCTGCGCGACAGCCGCATGACCTTCCTGGCCTCCTCGACCGCAAGCTCCGATCTCACCGGCAAGGCCTGTTCGCCCAACACCATCCAGTGGGTCAACGACGCCTGGGCGACCGGCAACACCACGGCAGCCGCGATGATGTCGCGCGGCGGCAAGGAATGGTATTTCCTCACGGTCGACTATGCGCTCGGCAAGGGCATCGAGGCGGAGGCGCAGAAATACATCGAAGGACACGGCGGCAAGGTGCTGGGCTCCTCGAAACATCCGCTCGGCACCTCCGACTTCGCCTCTTTCCTGTTGCAGGCGCAGGGTTCGAAAGCGCAGGTGATCGGCCTTGCCAATGCCGGCGGTGACACCATCAACGCCGTGAAGCAGGCCGCCGAGTTCGGCATCCAGCAGAACGGGCAGAGGCTCGTCGCCTTCCTGCTCTTCATCAACGACATCCACGGCATGGGCATCAAGGTCGCGCAGGGCCTCCAGCTCATGGAGGCCTTCTACTGGGACATGAACGACGACACCCGCGCCTTTGCCAAGCGGTTCGCCGCCCGGCCCGGCATGAACGGCAAGATGCCGAGCGGCAACCAGGCCGGGGTCTATGCCTCGACGCTCGCTTATCTCAACGCGGTTGCCGCCACCGGCAGCGACAATGCCAAGGACGCCGTGCCCGAGATGAAGAAGTTCAGGGGCAAGGACAGACTGTTCGGCGACACCACCATCCGCCAGGACGGCCGCGTCGTGCATCCGATGTACCTGTTCGAGGTGAAGAAGCCGGAGGAGTCGAAATACCCGTACGATTACTACAAGCTGGTCTCGACGATTCCCGCGGAGCAGGCCTTCCGTCCGCTGGCAGACGGCGGCTGCGAGCTGGTGAAGTAGGTCTCGTGCCCCGGACGCAGTGCAGCGCGTAGCGCTGCGCTGCAGAGCCGGGGCCCATGGCTTCTGGGTCCGGCTCTGCGTCGCGTCATTTCATGCCGCGCCGCGTCCGGGACACGAGAGGCTCCCTACACCACCTTGCTACTTCCCTGCGTGATCAGCCGCGCCGCCCGCTGATCCCGGGCGTAGATCCAGAGCCAGCTGAGCGCAACGCTGAGGCGGTGGCGGAGGCCGATCAAGAAGTAGATGTGGGCGATGCCCCAGATCCACCACGCGATCGTGCCGCGCAGCTTGAAGCGGCCGAAGTCGATGACGGCGAGCCGCTTGCCGATCTGGGCGAGGCTGCCGGCGTGCTTGTAGCGGAATGGGCCGGTCGCAGCACC
>NZ_JALBGZ010000401.1:0-5878 GCF_023006515.1 Bradyrhizobium sp. PRIMUS42 | reverse complement strand
TGCCGTATCGCGTCGTCGCGCTGGTCGGCTACACCAATGCCGGCAAGTCGACGCTGTTCAACCGCCTGACGCGCGCCGACGTGCAGGCCGCCGACATGCTGTTCGCCACCCTCGATCCGACGTTGCGTGCGCTGAGCCTGCCGCATGGCGGCAAGGCGATGCTGTCGGACACCGTCGGCTTCATCTCCAACCTGCCGACCCAGCTCGTCGCCGCCTTCCGCGCCACGCTGGAAGAGGTGCTGGAGGCCGACGTCATTCTCCATGTCCGCGACATCTCGCACGAGGACGCCGAAGCGCAGCAGAGCGACGTCGACGCCGTGCTGCGCCAGCTCGGCATCAACCCCGATGACTCAGGCCGCATCATCGAGGTCTGGAACAAGATCGACCGCTACGATTCCGAGCAGCGCGAAGAGCTCTTGAACATCGCCGCGCGCAGGCCCGAGGATCACCCGGCGATGCTGGTCTCGGCCGTATCGGGCGAGGGGGTCGATGCATTGCTCGCGGCGATCGAGGAGCGTCTCGCCGCAAAACGCATCACGCTTGATCTCTCCATCGACGCCGCCGACGGCGCCGGCATCTCCTGGCTGCATCGCAATGCCGAGGTGCTGGCGAAAGAGCTTCACGACGGTCGCTTCGACATGACCGTGCGGGTGGACGAGACCAAGCGGGATATCGTGGTGAACAGGTTCGACGCGGTGCCGCGCCTGTCGGCCTAGGGCCAGTGGCTCAGTAGCCCGGATGGAGCCAAAGCTTAATCCGGGATACTCGCGTTCGGACAGATTGGCTCCGGATTGCGCTGCGCTCCATCCGGGCTACGGCGGGGAGAATCACCTCGACAGGTCGAGGCTCATGAACTGGTTGTGCGGGCTCGCCTGGTAGTCGGCGAACGGCTCGCAGGGGACGAAACCGACGCTGCGGTAGAGCGCGACGGCGGGAGCGTGCAGCGGCGCCGTGCCGGTCTCCAGGTTGAGACGCGCATAGCCTCGCTTGCGAGCTTCGCCGATGATGTGGAGCAGGATAGCGCGACCGACCCCGGTCCCACGCGCGGCCGGCGCGGCGCGCATCGACTTCACTTCGCCGAGTGTCTTATCCAGCTGCTTCAGGGCACCGAAGCCAGCCAGCACATCGCCGTGCCAAACCGTCCAGAACGTCACGGTCGGAGCCGACAGACCGCTCGCATCCAGCGCTTGCGCGTGCTCGCCCATGACGCTGCGGAGTTCTTCCAGATGATGGGTCAGCAGATCGGCGACGTGCGGCGCCTTCGGATCGTCCTGTCTGATTTCCATGGCGCGTCCTTGCATCACGTAGCCGTCTTCGCCGCATTCCACAGTGCGTCCATCTCCGCCAGCGAAGCCTGTTCCAGCGTCCGGCCCTGCGCCTCCAGCGCCCGCTCGATATAGGCAAAGCGCCGCTCGAATTTCGCATTCGTCGCGCGCAAGGCGGCCTCGGGATCGGCATCGACATGGCGGGCGAGGTTGACGAGGGCGAACATCAGGTCGCCGGTCTCTTCGGCGATCTCCAGCTTGTCGTTGCGGTCGAGCGCGGCCTCGATCTCGTCGGCTTCCTCGCGGATCTTTGCCAGCACCGCGCGCGGGTCGTTCCAGTCGAAGCCTACGGTGGAAGCCTTGCGCTGCAGCTCCACGGCGCGCGTCAGCGCGGGCTGGCCGGCCTTCACACCTGACAGCAGCGATTTGTGGGTCGGCGCCTCTTCCAGCGGCCGGCGCGCGGCGCGTTCGGCCTTCTCCTCGGCCTTGATGCGGTCCCAGACTTCCTTGACGTGGGAGGAGGCGAGATTGCCGTCCTTGTCGGCGAAGACATGGGGATGGCGGCGGATCATCTTGCGCGTAATGGCCTCGACGACGTCGCCAAACCCAAAGGCGTTCTGCTCCGAAGCCATCTGGGCGTGGAACACGACCTGGAGCAGGAGGTCGCCGAGCTCCTCACGGAGATCGTCGAGATCGCCGCGGGTGATGGCCTCGACCACCTCGTAGGCCTCCTCGATCGTATAGGGTGCGATGGTCGCGAAATCCTGCTCGAGGTCCCAGGGGCAGCCGGTGACCGGCGTGCGCAGCGCCGCCATGATCTCGATCAGGCGGGAAATGTCGCGGGAAGGGGTCATTGCGGGGGCGTCTCCTGGGTCCGAAGCCTTATGCCAAAAGCCGCCGGCCGATCCCAGCGCAAGGAGGCGGAACAGGCCGATTTCCACCGATTGGCGGGCCCCTCGGGCAGTGGTAAAGCGCACGGCATGAGCGACGCACTTTCATCACAAACGGCGCTGGTGCTGTTCTCCGGCGGCCAGGATTCCACCACCTGCCTGGCCTGGGCGCTGAGCCGCTTTGCGCGCGTGGAGACGCTGGGATTCGACTACGGCCAGCGCCACGCCATCGAGCTCGATTGCCGCGAGCGGCTATTCGCCGGCGTGAAAGGCTTGCGCGCCGATTGGGCCGCAAAGCTCGGCGAAAGCCACACGCTGTCGATCCCGACGCTGGCCGACGTGTCCGAGACCGCGCTGACGCGCGACGTCGCGATCGCGATGGGCGCCGACGGCTTGCCCAACACGTTCGTACCCGGCCGCAATCTGGTATTTTTGACCTTCGCCGCGGCGCTGGCGTATCGGCGCGGCATCACGCACATCGTCGGCGGCATGTGCGAGACCGATTATTCCG
Organism: Bradyrhizobium sp. PRIMUS42; assembly: GCF_023006515.1. Taxonomy (NCBI): domain Bacteria; kingdom Pseudomonadati; phylum Pseudomonadota; class Alphaproteobacteria; order Hyphomicrobiales; family Nitrobacteraceae; genus Bradyrhizobium; species Bradyrhizobium sp. PRIMUS42. The sequence goes on along the minus strand of NZ_JALBGZ010000401.1, from coordinate 3,212 downwards.
GCTATCCCGATTGCCGCGACGACACCATCCGCGCCATGGAGGCCGCGCTCTCGCTGGGCATGGCCAGAAAGTTCGAGCTGCATACGCCCTTGATGTGGATCGACAAGGCCGCGACGTGGCAGCTCGCGCAGGATCTCGGCGGCGAGGGGCTGGTCGATCTCATCCGCGAGCACTCCCACACCTGCTACCTCGGGATGCGCGGCGCGCAGCACGATTGGGGCTATGGCTGCGGCGAGTGCCCCGCGTGCAGCCTGCGCGCGAAGGGGTGGCGGGAGTTCGTGGCGGGGAGGTAGCTCGTCTCTCTCCGCCGTCATTGCGAGGAGCTCTTGCGACGAAGCAATCCAGACTGCCGCCGCGGTGAGAGTCTGGATTGCTTCGCTGCGCTCGCAATGACGGTGTCGAGAGAGTAGCGCGCTCTCGTGCCCCGGACGCAGCGCAGCGCTGCTTCATCGGTGCGCTGCAGAGCCGGGGCCCATACTTCCGTAAGGTATCATGTTTGCCGTCTGGGTCCCGGCTCTGCGCCGCAACGCTCGCGCGTTGCAGCTTTGTCCGGGACACGAGTGCAGCGCCAGCTAGCCAAAATCCTCCGGCTTAAGCTCAATCGGCTTGCCATGCGGTGTGCGGTCCGCGGCGTGGTCCCAGGCATCGCGGTAGCGGTGCAGCGTCTCCAGCGACGCGACGCCCTTGCGTGCGACCAATCCTTCGAGTGTGGCCAGCCAGTGCAGATAGTAGGTTTCGCCCGTGTCGGGGTCGCCGGCGGCCTGCGCGCGCTTGATCTCGGAGGCGAGGCTAGCGGCCCATTCGGGCCAGGTGAACACGCCGCGCTCGTGCAGCGTCAACGCCATTGCGAAGGCATGCGCCTCCCAGGGCGCGCGGAACACCGGGCCGTCATCATCGCGCGGAATGCTCGGGATCGCCGCTGTCGCGGCGGCAGCGGCGCTACCGCTCATCACGCCGGATCCAGATAGGGCTCGAAGGCGTCAATCGAGACCTTCAGCGTGGCATCGCCATCCTCGCCCCAGAGATCACGGCCTTCGAACACGACGGTGTAGAGCCATTGAGGATTTTCGCCGAGCTCCATCGCTGCGGAATCCGGAAACACATGGCAGCCGTGGTTCAGCTCGACGACACCGACATGGCCGCGCACATAGCGCGGCAGCCTGGTGTGCGTGGCCGGATGAATGTTCCTGGCGCGTACACGATCGCCGATGCTGAATTTCGCGGGCGCGGGGGCAGGCCGAGCAAACTTGCCGCGCACCATCACGCGCTCGACGTTCGCGAGATCGAACTTGCCGTGCTTGAGCGTCTTTGCGGGCTGCATCGCATGGCCGGCGGCAACCTCGTCCCTCGTGAGGTAGCCCTTCTCGATCAGCATCTCCTCGAGCCCGAGAAACCATTTCTTGTAATAGGAGCTCGACAGATACACGTGCGGCGGCAGCGTTTCGCGATAAAAGCGCGAGGTGTCGATGTTGAAGGCGCCGGCCGCGCCCATCGCGCGCACCATCGCGAGCACGCGGGATTCCCATTCCTCGTGGAACATCGGCTCGTTCGGCTCGGGCTCGACCTTGCCGAACCCGTCCATGCCGCCCATGTCGTGCACGCCGTTCACGAGGGCGCTCCGGGTGTCCTGGGAAAGCCGGTCCCGATCATGGAGTCGCGGGTGACGAGCTCGGCTAGCTGCTCCTCGCTCCAGCCTTCGGTGCCTTCGGGGCGCATCGGCAGCACCAGGAAGCGCGTCTCTGCCGTCGAGTCCCAGACCCGGATCTCCATGTCCTTCGGCAGGGTGACGTCGAAATCGGCGAGCACGCCGCGCGGGTCCTTCACGGCACGGGACCGGTAGGGCGCAGCCTTGTACCAGACCGGCGGCAGTCCGAGCATTTCCCAGGGGTAGCAGGAGCACAGCGTGCACACGACCATGTTGTGCCGCTGCGGCGTGTTCTCGACCACGACGAGATGGTCGCCGACCCGGCTGACATGGCCGAGCGTGCCGATGGCTTTGGAGCCATCCTCCAGCAGCGCCTGCCTGAAGGCGGGATCGGTCCACGCCTTGGCGACGACGCGCGCGCCGTTGTGCGGGCCGATCTTGGTCTCATAGGCCTGGATGATGGCATCGAGGGCGGCGGGCTCGACATAGCCTTTTTCGGTCAGGATCGTCTCGAGCGCGCGCACGCGCAGCTCGGTCTCCGACAATTCGGAATGATCGTGGTCGTGATGATGCTCGCTCATGGCGCGAAGATAGTCCCAGAATCCGGGCCTTGTCGAGGCGAAGACTCTGCTAACATCCAGCCAAGGGCAGGGCTGCACGAACCGCAATAACCGCCGCGATCGCGGCTCTTTCCGCGGTGGCGGCGCATGATGCGCGCGCCGCGAATGGCGCCTATGCGGTCGATGCCGCCGATATCTCCGAGGTCGGCTCCTGCAAGGTGGAAAGCTGGATGTCAACGGCGTCCAACACGGATTTTCTGGCGGTCGCCAATCCCTCTTGCGTCGTCGATCCCTTTAGGCCGATCGAGTTGAGCATGCAGACCGTCCGCGCCAGAAGCGATGGCGACTGGAGCGCGACGGTCGCTCCGAAAGCCAAGACAAATTTCATCCCTACGGGGGTGGGGCGATGGGGATTGTCGGCCTATGGTGGTGGCTCATTCGACGTGGCGACCGGCGAGGGGCTGTCCGCCTTCGCGGTCATCCCGGCGACCTTCCGCCTGTCCGAGACCATGCGCCTCAACGTCAATGGGGGCTGGCTGTGGGATCGTACCGTCGATCGCCACTACCTGACCTATGGCATCGGCTTTGACTGGAAGTTCACCGACACGTTGCAGTGGACGATCGAGGCGTATGGCCAGGCCGGCTCGTCCGAGATCGCGAGCGTCGTGCAGCCGCGGTTGCAGACAGGTGTCCGCTACCGGCCGAACGAGATATTTTCCGTCGACGTGATCTACGGCCGCAACATCAGCGGCGAGAACGCCAACTGGATCACGATCGGGACCACGATCAGGTTTCCGGTCAAGGGCAGCGAGCCGGAGCACCAGCGCACCGGGCATTTGTGATGCACCCAAGACCATGAACGGGGAGGTCGCGTTGACGGACTACGTGAAGATCGAAAAGGGCCTCGGGCCCGAGGGACGGATCGCGGTGGTGCGTTTCGACCGCGGCGACGCGCGATGTCGGTGGTCCCGGTCAGGCCGCGCTGAAGCGGGCGCCAGATCGCGAAG
>NZ_JALBGZ010000400.1:0-5905 GCF_023006515.1 Bradyrhizobium sp. PRIMUS42 | reverse complement strand
AGAACGACCAGGCGATCCGCACGCTCGCCGGCGCCAAGACGCTGAGCGACCTCGCCGGCACCATGATCCCGCTGTTCGGCGGCGGCGAGGTCCGGCTCGACGATCTCGGTACCGTCACCGACACCATCGCCGACCGCCGCACCTTCGCTCGCTTCAACGGCGAGCCGATCGTCGCGCTCGGCATCAAGCGTTCCAAGGGCGCCAGCGACGTGAAGGTGGCCGAGGCCGTGCAGAAGCGCGTCGACGCGCTCAAGGCCGCCTATCCGGACGTCGACCTGAAGGTGATCGACACCTCGGTCGAATACACCAACGGCAATTACCACGCGGCGATCTCCACCCTGTTCGAGGGCGCCATCCTCGCCGTCGTCATCGTGCTGCTGTTCCTGCGCGACCTGCGCGCCACCATCATTGCCGCGATCTCGCTGCCGCTGTCGATCTTCCCGGCGTTCTGGGCGATGGACCTGCTCGGCTTCTCGCTGAACCTCGTCAGCTTCCTCGCCATCACGCTGTCGACAGGTATTCTCGTCGACGACGCCATCGTCGAGATCGAGAACATCGTCCGGCACATGAACATGGGCAAATCGCCCTATCGTGCCGCCCTCGAAGCCGCCGACGAGATCGGCCTCGCGGTGATCGCGATCTCGCTGACCATCATCGCGATCTTCGCGCCCGCAAGTTTCATGTCGGGCATCGCCGGACAGTTCTTCAAGCAGTTCGGCATCACCGTCTCGGTGCAGGTCTTCTTCTCGCTGCTCGCGGCGCGCTTCGTCACGCCGGTGCTCGCCGCCTATTTCCTCAAGCACGGCCATCACGAAGAGCCGCCGCCCGGCCGCGTGCTGCGGTCCTATCATCGGATCGTGGCCTGGTCGGTGAAGCACTATTTTATCACGGTGCTGGTCGGCTTCGGGGTCTTTGCCGCCTCGATCTGGAGCATCACGCTGCTGCCGCAGGGATTCCTGCCGGCGCAGGACAGCGCGCGCTCCCTGCTCGCCCTCGAGCTGCCGCCGGGCACTCAGCTCGCCTACACCGAAAAGGTCACCGAGGACATCGTCGCGCGCCTGCGCAAACGGCCCGAGGTGAAGAGCATCTTCGTCGACGGCGGGCGCGTTCCGCCGGGCACCCAGGAAGTCCGGCGCGCGGCACTGATCATCAATTACACGCCCAAAGATGCCCGCGACATCACCCAGCGCGAGCTCGAATTCTCGATCAGCCAGGAGCTGGAGAACATTCCGGACATCCGCTTCTGGTTCCTCGACGAGAACGGCCTGCGCGCCATTTCGCTGGTCGTGACCGGCGTCGACGCCAACATCGTCAACAATTTCGCGAGTGAGCTCGCGACGCAGATGAAGCGGATTCCGACCATCTCCAACGTGATCTCGGAAACCACGCTGGAGCGGCCGGAGTTGCGCGTCGAACCGCGCGCGGATCTCGCCGCGCGGCTCGGCGTCTCGACCGAAAGCCTGTCGCAAACCATCCGCGTCGCCACCATCGGCGATGTCGGTCCCGCGCTCGCCAAATTCGACGTCGGCGACCGACTGGTGCCGATCCGCGTGCAGCTCGAGGATGCCGCGCGCGGCAATCTGAAGACGCTCGAACAATTGCGCGTCCCACTCGGCGAGCGCGGCGAAAAAGGCGGCGTGCCGCTCTCGGTCATCGCGGACGTCAAGCTCGACCAGGGTCCGACCAGCATCAACCGCTATGATCGTGAGCGGCAGGCCACCGTCGCCGCTGACCTCGTCGGCTCCGCCGCGCTCGGCGACGCCACCAAGAAGATCTACGACCTGCCGGTGATGAAGAGCCGGCCGAAGGGCGTGAAGGTCTCTCCCTCCGGTGATGCCGAGAGCCTGAACGAACTGTCCGACGGCTTTGCCACCGCGATCACGGCGGGCCTGATGATGGTCTACGCAGTGCTGGTGCTGCTGTTCGGCACCTTCCTGCAGCCGATCACGATCCTGTTCTCGCTGCCGCTCTCGATCGGCGGCGCGATCGCGGCCCTGCTGCTCACCGGCAAGCAGCTCACCACGCCGGTCTGGATCGGCATTTTGATGCTGATGGGCATCGTCACCAAGAACGCGATCATGCTGGTGGAATTCGCCATCGAAGCCATCCACGTCGGCAAGCCGCGCGACGAGGCCATGATCGACGCCGGCATGAAGCGCGCCCGCCCGATCGTGATGACTACGATCGCGATGGCCGCGGGCATGATGCCGAGCGCGCTCGCGGTCGGCGCCGGCGGCGAATTCCGCTCGCCGATGGCCCTCGCAGTGATCGGCGGCCTGATCTTCTCGACCATCCTGTCGCTGGTGTTCGTGCCCGCGATGTTCATGGTGATGGACGATTTCGGCGCCCTGATCTGGCGCTTCGCCAAGCGGCTGATCGTCCACAGCGAGGATGCCGAGACGGACGGTCATCACGGAGCGGCACCGGAATCGAAGGGCGTCGCACATCGCGCTGCGGAATGAGATTCGAGGCAAGCAGCCAAAGGGACGCACTGACCAAGGGCGCCCCCAGCCGTTATGTTACCCGTATGACTTTCACGCGGATCACGATCGACCCTACGGTCTGCACCGGCAAGCCCTGCATTCGCGGGCTGCGTTTTCCTGTCGCACGGTTGCTTGGCCTGTTGGCGGCCGGCGAGACCCGGGAGTCGGTCCTCAACGATTACCCGTATCTCGAACGCGAAGACATCGATGAAGCGTTGCGCTACGCGGCCTTCCTCGCGGAGGACGAGGCTGTCGAGCTGCCCTCCACTGTTCCGGCATCGTGAAATTCCTCGTCGACATGCCGCTCTCGCCGGCGTTGTCGCGCTGGCTGACAGAGAGGGGTCATGATGCCGTTCACGCCTCCGAGGCGGGCCTTCATGCTGCGAGCGATATTGAGATCATCGAGCGCGCCAGGCGGGAGGCGCGTACGGTCGTGAGGCGGCGATTGGACAGAAGAAGGTGTCCGAACCCGACTGGCAGAGGTTCTATCCGCTCTGACTGAGGACGAGATCCAGGGCAGCATCATCACCATTGACCGGAATCGTGTGCGCGGACGCTGGCTCCCGATCGGTTGGACCCTACTCGTTCCGCGCGATTGCCGTCAGCTTGGTCATGTTCCGCAGCAATATCCGGCCGCGCTGGAGATCGAGGATCGCTTCCTTGCGCCAGGCCTGCAGCTGGCGGTTGACGCTCTCGCGGGCGGCGCCGACGAAGACGCCGAGCTGCTCCTGCGAGATGTGCACCTCGGAGCCGAAATCGGCGGCGAGTGCGCAGAGCCGCCGCGCCAGGCGCACCGGCAGCGGCTGCAGCATGGATTCCTCCATGCGCTCGCTCTGCCAGCGGATGCGCTGGCACAGCAATGCGATGATCTTGATCGCGACCTTCGGCTCGCGTTCGAGGAAGCTGAGAAAATCCTCGCGCCGCAGCACGAACAATTCGCTGGCCTCCCCCGCGGTCGCATCCGCGGTGCGATTCTGGCCGTCCAGCACCGCGACTTCGCCGAACAGGTCGCCCGGCCCCATGAAATTCAACGTCAGCCGACTGCCGTCGGAGGCGCCGGTTTCGATGCGGACCTGACCGCGGCGCACGCCGAACAGCGCGTCCCCGGGATCGCCCTTCTGGAACAGCACCTCGCCGTTCCCCAGATGCTGGGTGTGACAGAGATTGGACAGCCGCTGGAGCTCGTCTGTACCGAGATCCGCGAACATCGCGTTCATCTTCAGAATGACCGCAAATTCGGCCTGCTTGCTCATTTCAATGTCCTTGTGAACGTCCTGGTCAGTTTTCTTGGCAAATCGCTGGAAACCCTCAACATCAGGATCGCGTAAAACCGCGCCGGGGAAGTGTGTCATAAGTCACATAACTTTGCAGCACCCCCTGACTATTTTTACGCGCTTGGAGCCGCTTCCCGTCCGGGGATAAACTCAGGCGCAAAGGATGGGTGCAAAGGGTGGTCGTCCGCGGGATTCGACGCCGATTGTCCGTCGCTGGAAAGTCGAGATGAGAGCAGTGAAATTCGCCGGCGCGGCTCTGGCCGCCGTCATCGTCGTGATCGCAGTCCTGCTGGTGGTCGGGATCCCCTCGGGCTTCCTGACCTCGACGATCGCCTCGCGCGTCGAGAGCGCGACCGGCTATCGCCTGTCGATCGACGGCACCACCAAGATCAGCCTGTGGCCGACGCTGAACGTCACCCTGAACGACCTTACGCTTGCCGACCCCCGGGATCGTAGCGGCGTCACGCGCCTGACGGTCGACAGCGTGCAGGCCGACATGTCGCTCTCCAGCGTGTGGTCGGGCCGCCCTGAGATCAGCGAACTCGTCGTCACGCGTCCCGTGCTCTACCAGCCGCTGCTGCGCGAGCGCCTGCCGAATGCGGGTTCCTCGTCGAAGCCGCTCGCGCCCGATGTCGGCGGCGCGTCCATCGCCCGCGTCAAAGTCACCGACGGCGAAGTCGCATTCTCCCGCGTGCGCGATCGTGTCGAGGGCCGCATCAGCGCCATCAACGCCGACGCGACCGTCGGCCACGACCGCAAGGTCAACATCACCGGCACCGCGCGCGTCGGCGACCACCCGACCAAATTCGACATCAAGGCGACCACGCCGGCGCCGCCGACCGACCGGCCGACGATCCCGGTGGATTTCGCCGTCGACATGCCCAGCGTGCTGAAGTCTCAACTCACCGGTCACGCCGAGATGCGGCTGAGCGGCGATGTCGTGATGATCAACGGCGTGAATGGCAAGCTCGGCGACGGCGCATTCAACGGCTGGGCTTCGGTCGACATTGCGAGCAAGCCCCTGGTCAAGGTCGACCTCGACTTCCAGCGGCTGGCGATTCCGCTGGCGAAATCTCCGGAGGGCGCGGCCGGGCAACCCTGGAGCAATGCGCCGATCGACGTGTCCGGGCTCAACTATGTCGATGCGCAGGTGAGGATTTCCGCGAACGAGGCCGTGATCGGCGATGCGCGCATCGCGCCGCTGGCGCTCGATGGCAAGCTCGCCGGCGGCGTGCTGAAGGCCGGCACCGCCAATCTCGGCGCCTATGGCGGCCAGGTCTCGGGCGAGGTGATCCTGGACGCGACCACCGGCGCGCCGAGCTTTGCCATGCATTCCGATCTCGTCGGCGTGCGCGCGCTGCCGCTGCTTCAGGGCCTTGCCGAATTCGACCGCATCGACGGCAAGCTGCAGGCCAAGCTCGCCTTGCGCAGCGCCGGCACCAGCCAGCGCGCGCTGATGGCGAACATGCAGGGCACGGCCTTCGTCAATTTCCAGGACGGCGCCATCCGCGGCATCAACGTCGCGCAGATGATCCGCTCGCTGACATCGGGCACGCTGACCGGCTGGCAGGACAACCAGAGTCCCAGCCAGGAGCAGAGCACGGATTTGTCGCAGCTCTCGGCCTCGTTCCGCATCGACAAGGGTCAGGCGGTGACGACCGATCTCAATCTGATCGGGCCGCTGGTCCGCGTCACCGGCGCCGGCACCATCGCGCTCGACACCAAGATGATGGGCTTTCGCGTCGAGCCGAAGCTGGTGATGACGACCGAAGGCCAGGGCCGCGCCAATGAGCCGGTCGGCTTCGGCATTCCCGTGATGATCCAGGGCAGCTGGTCGCAGCCTCGGATCTATCCTGATATGGCCGGCATGCTGGACAATCCGGATGCCGCCTATGCCAAGCTGCGCGAGATGGGCAAGGGCCTGTTCGGCCCTGACGGCGCCGGGCTCGGCAACATTCTGGGCAGCCTCGGTCTCGGCGGCACCGCCACACCGCCCGGCGGCAATGCGGCCGGCAATACGAATCCGCAAACCCAGCAGCCGGGCCAGAACAATCTGCTCGGCGGCGGGCTCGGGGAGGCGATCGGCAATCTGATCCAGCAGGGGCTTTCCAATGGCGCGGGAAGCAGCACCGGCACCGCGCCGGGCAC
>NZ_JALBGZ010000003.1:0-66489 GCF_023006515.1 Bradyrhizobium sp. PRIMUS42 | reverse complement strand
GGGCGGGGTGGACGAGAAGGCCTTCGCGCTCGCCTACGCCGGTCCTGCGGTGCGCAAGCTGGCACGCGAAGTGGGTGTCGATCTCGGCAAGGTCAAGGGATCCGGTGATCACGGCCGCATTGTGCGCGAGGACGTCGAGGCCTTTGCCAAGGGCGGAGCTGCGTCTGCCAAGCCGCAAGCTTCGGCCGCTGGCGGCGGCGGTGTCGGCGGCATCGACCTTCTGCCCTGGCCTAAGATCGATTTCGCAAAGTTCGGTCCGGTCGAGCGCAAGGAGCTCGGCCGCATCAAGAAGATTTCCGCGGCCAACCTGCATCGCAACTGGGTCGTCATCCCGCACGTCACCACCCATGACGAGGCTGACATCACCGAACTCGAGCAGTTCCGGGTGAAGATGAACAAGGAACTAGAGAAGAGCGGCGTCAAGCTCTCGCTCCTGCCGTTCATGGTGAAGGCGGCCGTTGCGGCGCTGAAGAAATTTCCGGAATTCAACGCCAGCCTCGACGGCGACACGCTCGTCTACAAGAACTATTGGCACATCGGCTTTGCTGCGGACACGCCGAACGGTTTGATGGTGCCGGTGATCCGCGATGCCGACAAGAAATCGCTGCCCGAGATCGCCAACGAGATGAACGCGCTCGCAAAGCTCGCACGCGAGGGCAAGATCAAACCCGACCAGATGCAGGGCGGCACCTTCTCGATCTCCTCGCTTGGCGGCATCGGCGGCATCTACTTTACGCCGATCATCAACGCGCCGGAAGTCGCAATCATGGGCGTCTGCAAGGGATACTGGAAACAGCATTCGCCTGATGGCAAGACCTGGACGTCGCGCTTGACCTTGCCGCTGTCGCTGTCCTGGGATCACCGCGTCATCGATGGTGCGGCCGCCGCACGCTTCAATGTCTATTTCGCCAACGTACTCGCCGATCTCAGGCGCGTGCTGTTCTGAGAGGGGGAGAGCAGCATGGCTCAGCAGATCGAAGTAAAAGTTCCTGATATCGGTGACTTCAAGGACGTGGCCGTCATCGAGGTCATGGTGAAGCCCGGTGAGACAGTGGCGGTCGACACCAGCCTGATCATGGTCGAGTCCAACAAGGCGTCGATGGAGATTCCGTCCTCGCATGCCGGTATCGTCAAGGAAGTCAAGGTCAAGATCGACCAGAAAGTCAGTGAAGGGTCGACCATCCTCGTGCTGGAGATGACGGGAGCTGCGGCTGCGCCGACGCATGCGCCGGCATCGCAGCCGGCTGCCGCGACGCCACCTGTTGCGCCTGCCGCGGCGTCCCATTCGGGCAAGGCGGACATCGAATGCGAAGTGCTGGTGCTCGGCGCCGGTCCCGGCGGTTATTCAGCGGCCTTTCGCGCTGCCGATCTCGGCATGAAGACTGTGCTGGTCGAACGCTACGATACGCTCGGTGGCGTCTGCCTCAACGTCGGCTGCATCCCGAGCAAGGCGTTGTTGCACACCGCGTCCGTTATCGACGAGGTTAAGCATCTCCCTGATCACGGCATTTCCTTCGGAGCGCCGCAAATCGACCTCGGCAAGCTGCGAGGGTTCAAGGACGGCGTCGTCAACAAGCTGACGGGCGGTCTTGCCGGCATGGCGAAGGCGCGCAAGGTCGAAGTGGTGACCGGCGTCGGGACCTTTCTCGATCCGCATCATCTCGAGATCGTGTCGGCGGGTGGCAAGAAGACGGTCAAATTTGCCCATGCCATCATCGCGGCCGGCAGTCAGGCCATGAAATTGCCGTTCCTTCCCGAAGATCCGCGCGTCGTCGATTCGACGGGTGCGCTGCAGCTGAAATCGATCCCGAAACGCATGCTGGTGATCGGCGGCGGCATTATCGGGCTCGAAATGGCGACGGTGTATTCGACGCTCGGTTCGCGCATCGACGTCGTCGAAATGCTCGACGGCCTGATGCAGGGCGCCGACCGCGATCTGGTCAAGGTCTGGGAGAAGACGAACGCCAAGCGCTTCGACAAGGTGATGTTGAAGACCAAGACGGTCGGCGCGAAGGCCAACTCGGCCGGGATTGAGGTGAGTTTCGAGGGTGAGCAGGCGCCTGCCGGGCCGCAAGTCTATGATCTCGTCCTCGTCGCCGTCGGCCGAAGCCCGAACGGCAAGAAGATTGGAGCCGAGAAGGCCGGCGTTGCCGTGACCGAGCGCGGTTTCATTGACGTCGACAGGCAGATGCGGACCAACGTGGCGCATATCTTCGCGATAGGGGACATCGTCGGCCAGCCGATGCTGGCGCATAAGGCGGTGCATGAGGCCCACGTCGCTGCCGAAGTCGCCCATGGTGAGAAATCATACTTTGACGCGCGACAGATTCCCTCGGTCGCCTACACTGACCCCGAAGTCGCCTGGGCTGGCAAGACCGAAGACCAATGCAAGGCCGAGGGCATCAAGTTCGGCAAGTCGGTCTTCCCTTGGGCGGCCTCCGGCCGCGCCATCGCCAACGGCCGCGATGAAGGGTTTACCAAGCTGCTGTTCGATACTGCGACGAACCGGGTCATCGGCGGCGGCATCGTCGGTACGCATGCCGGCGATCTGATCAGCGAAATCTGCCTTGCGATCGAGATGGGCTGTGAGCCGGCCGATATAGGCAAGACCATTCACCCGCATCCGACACTCGGCGAGTCCATAGGAATGGCGGCGGAAGTCTTCGAGGGCCATTGCACCGATCTGCCGCCGCAGAGAAAAAAATGACGTTGGTGGCGCAGACACGACGAGATCAGGGAGAAGATACGATGTCCGGAACAACGATTGCGGATCAGAAGAAGCCGATTTACCGGATTCTCTATGTTCAGGTGCTCGCGGCGATCGTGCTCGGTATCATCGTCGGCTGGCTGTGGCCAGATCTCGGCAAGAACGACTGGATCAAGGCGATGGGCGATGGCTTCGTCAAGCTCATCAAGATGGCCATAGCGCCCATCATCTTCTGCACTGTCGTCTCCGGAATCGCCCACATCTCCGAGGTGAAGAAGGTCGGCCGCGTCGCGGTCAAGGCGCTCATCTATTTCGAGGTCGTATCGACCTTCGCGCTGGCGCTGGGCTTGATTGTCGCCAACGTGCTGCACCCGGGATCGGGTTTCCAGGGACAATCGAACGCCGCAGCGGTCGCCGGCTACGCCAAGCAGGCAAGCGAGATGAAGTCGGTAGACTTCGTCCTGCACATCATTCCTGACACGGTAGTCGGCGCGTTCGCGCAGGGCGAGATACTGCAGGTCCTGTTGTTTGCAATCCTGTTCGGCTTTGCGCTGATGGGGCTCGGTGAACGGGCCCATACCGTACGGGCGTTCGTCGACGACGTCGCCCACGCGATGTTTGGTGTCATTTCGATCATCGTGAAGGTCGCGCCGATCGGTGCATTCGGAGCCATGGCCTATACGATAGGCCGGTACGGTCCGCAGGCGCTGGGCAACCTTGCCGGACTCATTGCCACTTTCTATCTGACAGCGCTGGTCTTCGTCATCGTGGTACTCGGCACTATCGCCCGTGTTGCCGGCTTCTCGATCTTCAAGTTCCTCAAATATATCAAGGACGAGCTGCTGATCGTGCTGGGGACGTCCTCCTCGGAGAGCGCACTTCCCCAGATGATGGAGAAGCTCGAGCGCCTCGGTTGCTCCAAGCCGGTCGTCGGCCTCGTGGTGCCGACCGGCTACTCATTCAATCTCGACGGCACCAACATCTATATGACGCTGGCGACGCTCTTCATTGCCCAGGCGATGAACGTCGAACTCAGCTTCGGTGAGCAGATGACCATTCTCATCGTTGCCATGCTCACATCGAAAGGCGCTTCCGGTATCACGGGCGCGGGTTTCATCACGCTTGCAGGCACCCTGGCTGCGGTCAGGCCCGAGTTGCTTCCGGGCATGGCGATCGTGCTCGGCATCGACAAGTTCATGAGCGAATGCCGGGCGCTCACGAACCTCTGTGGCAATGGCGTCGCCTGCGTGGTGGTGGCGTGGTGGGAGGGTGAGCTTGACCGCGAGAAGCTACGTGTCGCTCTCGATCGCGACATCGATCCGAGCGACATCGAGGTCGCCGTCACGACAGGCTAGGAACACCGCGGCGGTGATCTTCGAGGAGCATCGCCGTTCATCCATGGGTAGCAAAGGAGTTGATCATGACTGACGTAGTAATTGTCTCCGCGGCGCGAACGCCGGTTGGCTCCTTCAACGGGGCTTTGGGGTCGCTGACCGCCCACGAGCTCGGCGCGGTGGCGATCAAGGGCGCCCTCGAACGCGCAAAACTCGCGCCTGAAGACGTTGATGAGGTCATCCTCGGACAGGTCCTCGCCGGCGGCGAAGGGCAGAATCCGGCGCGGCAGGCCGCGATGGCAGCCGGCATTCCGCAGGAGAAGACGGCGTGGGGTATGAACCAACTCTGCGGTTCGGGCCTGAGGTCGGTGGCCCTCGGCCTGCAGCAGATTGCCAACGGGGATGCAAAAGTTATCGTTGCTGGCGGCATGGAGTCCATGTCGATGGCACCGCATCTGTCGCACCTGCGGAATGGCACGAAGATGGGCGACGTCAAGTTCATCGACTCCATGTTGAAGGACGGCCTGCTCGATGCGTTCCACGGCTACCACATGGGTGTCACGGCTGAGAACATCGCCGCCAGATGGCAGATCACCCGCGATGAGCAGGACTCGTTTGCCACAAGCTCGCAGAACAAGGCCGAGGATGCGCAAAAGGGCGGCAGGTTCAAGGACGAGATCGTTCCCGTCACCGTCAAGACGCGAAAGGGCGATGTCGTCGTCGACCAGGATGAGTATATCCGCGCCGGCACGACGCTGGACGCGCTTGCGAAGTTGAAGCCCGCCTTCAACAAGGAAGGCAGCGTGACCGCCGGAAACGCCTCCGGCCTCAATGACGGCGCGGCCGCCCTGGTGTTGATGAGCGCTGACGAAGCCAAAAAGCGCGGGCTGACGCCACTTGCGAAGATCGTCTCCTGGGCAACCGCGGGCGTTGATCCGGCGGTGATGGGCTCGGGACCAATTCCTGCTTCCCGCAAGGCGCTCGAGAAGGCCGGGTGGAAGGTCAAAGACCTCGATCTTGTCGAAGCCAATGAGGCCTTTGCGGCGCAGGCGATCGCCGTCAACAAGGATATGGGCTGGGATCCGTCCATCGTAAACGTGAATGGCGGCGCCATCGCCATCGGCCATCCGATCGGAGCATCCGGCGCGCGCGTGCTGACGACACTTCTATTCGAGATGCAGAAGCGCGGCGCGAAGAAGGGCCTAGCCACGCTGTGCATTGGCGGCGGCATGGGCGTCGCCTTGACGGTCGAGCGCTAGGCCCGCGGCTGATCCATTCGACCGGAACGAGACGCGGACGACCAGAGGCCGTCCGCGAACGACAACGGCTCACCGGAGCCGGCGAATACAACATGAACCGATCAAAATCAGGAGGGGATGATGTCAAGGGTTGCGGTGGTGACCGGCGGAACGCGCGGTATAGGTGAAGCGATCTCGGTTGGGCTCAAGGCAGCCGGCTACAAGGTGGCTGCAAGCTATGCCGGCAATGACGAAGCGGCCGCGAGGTTCAAGAGCGCGACCGGCATCAATGTCTACAAATGGGACGTGTCGAACTTCGAGGCCTGCGCGGCGGGTCTGAAGCAAGTCGAAGCCGACCTCGGTCCGGTGGATGTGCTGGTCAACAACGCCGGTATCACAAAGGACGGCATGTTCCACAAGATGACGCCGGAGCAATGGTACGGGGTCATCAACACCAACCTGAACTCGCTGTTCAATATGACGCGGCCGGTATGGGAGGGCATGCGCGAACGCAAGTTTGGTCGCGTGATCTGCATCTCCTCGATCAACGGTCAGAAGGGCCAGATGGGCCAAGTCAATTACTCCGCCGCCAAGGCCGGAGACATCGGCTTCGTGAAGGCGCTGGCCCAGGAGGGCGCGCGCGCCGGCATCACCGTCAACACGATCTGCCCGGGTTATATCGCCACCGAGATGGTCAAGGCGATCAACCCGGAAGTCGTCGCCAAGAACATCCTGCCCCAGATCCCGGTCGGCCGCCTCGGAGAACCGCATGAGATCGCGCGAGCGGTGGTGTTCCTGGCGTCTGACGACGCCGGTTTCATCACGGGCTCGACGATCTCAGCGAATGGCGGCCAGCACATGGTTTGAGCCATCGCCATGTCGATCCAGCCACGAGGGGACCTCACGACACGAACGCTCGCCATGCCCGCGGATGCGAACCCGAGCGGCGATATTTTCGGTGGCTGGGTGCTTTCGCAGATGGATATCGCGGGTGGCATCCATGCCGGTCAACGCGCGCAGGGGCGTGTCGCCACGGTCGCGATCGAGGCGATGCAATTCATCAAGCCAGTCCATGTCGGCGATGTCTTGTGTGTCTACGCGGCTCCCGAGCGTCTCGGCCGGACGTCGGTGGCGATCCGCCTAGAAGCCTGGGCGCTGCGCAGGCGGATGGGGGAACGTGTGAAGGTGACGGAAGGCATTTTTACTTTCGTCGCGCTCGATGACGATGGTCGGCCTACGCCGATCGCGGCCGCACAGGAAGGGCAGTAGTCACCAATGAAGGAGAGCGAAATGTCCGACAGCAAGCCGAAGGCGAACGAGAGCGACTGGGGCCCTGCCGGGCTCGATTTCGCCAAACTCATCGAATCCTGCCAGATCAGTGGCGTCGATATGAAGGCGTTGCTCGACATCGAGAAGAAGAACATCGATGCCCTCATCGAGGTCAACCGTTCGGCCTATGACAGCTGGCGAAGCCTGATGACGCGACAGGCTGAGGTCTTCCAGGAAACCATGAAGGCGATTGTTACCGAGGCGAGCAACGAGGCGGTGACGGGACGGCGCACAGAAATCGCCCGGCAGGGATTCGAAACAGCCCTCGCCAACATGCGGCAACTCGCCGAGACCGCGACCGAGCAGCAAAAACAAACCATCGAGATGCTGCGCCGGCGTTTCGAGGATGGAATGGCGGCGATGCGCACCCGCGGCGGAAGCGTCTGAGGATTGTCGACCACATAAGAAACAGGTGAGGGGCGTCTCGGCCTCTCGAGCCAAGCGAAGAATCGGGAAATACGATGGATCAGGATCTCAGGGAAGCCGCACTCGAATATCATCGCCTGCCGAGGCCGGGAAAGATTTCCGTCGTGCCGACTACAGCCATGGCGACGCAACGCGATCTGTCGCTGGCCTATTCGCCCGGCGTGGCGGAGCCTTGCCTGGTCATCGCCAAGGATCCGCTGCAGGCAGACCAACTGACGGCGCGCAGCAACCTTGTGGCTGTCGTCACCAACGGCACCGCCGTGCTTGGCCTTGGGAATATCGGCCCGTTGGCTGGCAAGCCCGTCATGGAAGGCAAGGCGTGCCTGTTCAAGAAATTCGCCGGCATCGACGTCTTCGACATCGAACTCGCCGAGGAGGACCCCGACGCTCTGATCGAGACCATCGCCAGGATGGAACCAACCTTTGGCGGCATCAATCTGGAGGACATCAAGGCGCCGGAATGCTTCTACATCGAGCAGCAGCTCCGCAAACGAATGAAGATCCCGGTCTTCCACGATGACCAGCACGGCACCGCGATTATCGCGGCGGCGGCAATCCTCAATGGCCTGAAGCTGGTCAGGAAGGATATCGCCGACGTCAAGCTGGTGTGCTCCGGCGCCGGCGCGGCCGCGCTGGCCTGTCTCGATCTCATCGTCAGCCTCGGCCTGCCGCATGACCATATCATCGTCACCGACGCAAAAGGCGTCGTCTTTGCCGGCCGCACGGATGGCATGGACGACAACAAGGCGCGCTATGCGGTGAAAACGGAGGCGCGAAGGCTGGACGAGATCATCCAGGACGCGGATATCTTTCTCGGCCTGTCGGCCGGCAACGTGCTGACGCAGGACATGGTCAAGAAGATGGCCCGGGACCCCCTGATCTTCGCCATGGCCAATCCGATCCCGGAAATCATGCCCGAGGACGCGCTGGCGGTCCGCCCGGATGCGATCATCGGCACAGGGCGTTCGGACTATCCCAACCAGATCAACAACGTTCTCTGCTTTCCCTTCATCTTCAGGGGGGCGCTGGACTGCGGAGCGACCACGATCAATGAGGAGATGAAGCTCGCGACGGTGCGCGCGCTGGCCGATCTGGCGATGACGGAAGTGCCCGAGGTGGTGGCTGTTGCGTATAAGGGAGAGGACCTTCGCTTTGGTCGCTCCTATCTCATTCCAAAGCCGCTCGACCCGCGGCTCATCGAAGTCGTAGCGCCCGCAGTAGCCAAGGCTGCGGCTGACAGCGGCGTCGCGAGGCGTCCGATCGCAGACATGGAAGCCTATCGCCAGCAGCTGAGCCGGTTCGTCTATCAATCCGGCAACGCGATGCAGCCGGTCTTCTCGGTGGCGAAGGGAAGCGGCAAGTCGCTGCTTCTGGCGGAGGGCGAAGACGAGCGTGTGCTGCGCGCAGCCCAGGTCGTCGTTGACGAGCAGATCGCAAAGCCATTTCTTGTCGGCCGGCCCTCGACAATCGAGGAACGGATCAAGTCCTTCGGTCTTCGGCTCAAGCCGGGTCTCGACTGCGAGATCGTCGATCCGAATGATCCGCAGGTCTATTCCAAATGTGCGGACGTATATCATGGGCGCAGGAAGCGCGACGGTGTGTCGGCCGGGCTGGCGCTCTCGGAGACGCGCGGCAGCGCGACCGTGCTCGCCTCGATCCTCCTCGAAAGAGGCATCGGCGATGCGATGCTGTGCGGGGTCGTCGGCAGGACGTCCGATCACTTGACCGCCATCCGCAACGTGATCGGGGCTCGCGACGGCGTGCGGACGCTCGCCGTGATGCAGATGCTCATCCTCCCGCAGCATCAGCTGTTCATTTGCGACACCCACTGCAATCTCAATCCGACCGCCGAACAGGTCGCCGACATCGCATTGATGGCGGCAGCGGAGGTCAGCAGATTTGGCATTACGCCGCGGGTGGCGTTGCTGTCGCATTCGAGCTTCGGGAGCTCCGCGGTCCCGGAAGCTCACAAGATGCGGGAGGCGCGGGCGATCATCCTCGAGCGATCCCCCGATCTGGCGGTCGAAGGCGAGATGCGCGGCGACGCCGCACTGTCGCCATCGGTGCTGCACCACGAGTTTCCCGATTCCGGATTCGAGGGGCCGGCGAATGTCCTGGTGATGCCGAATCTCGACGCCGCCAATATCTCCTACAATTTGTTGCGGATGGCGGCGGGGCAGGGACTGACGGTCGGCGGAATCCTGCTCGGCGCGGCGAAGCCGGCCCACATTCTCACGCCGTCGTCCACCGTGCGGCGAATTGTGAATATGGCGGCTGTCGCGGTCGCGGACGCCGTCTCCGAGAGGGCTTGATCGGCAGGATGCGTTTGCGCGGGTTGTGAACTCGATCGGTCGAGGCCATCATGAGTAAGCCGCAGTTGGGAAAATCCCGAATCGTGATTGTCGGAGGCGGAGCCGGCGGATTGGAGCTGGCGACCCGCCTTGGCGACAAATACGGCCGCAAGGGCAAGTTCGAGATCACGTTGATCGAGCGCAGCCGCACCCACGTGTGGAAGCCGAAGCTGCACGAGATTGCCGCCGGCAGCATGGATATTTCAGCGCACGAGGTCGACTATCTCGCGCAATCCTACTGGCACGGCTTCCGCTACCGGATCGGGGAGATGATCGGGATCGATCGGGATCGCCGCCAGGTGCTGGTGGCGCCCTATCTCGACACCGAAGGCCGCGAGGTCACCCCGAAGCGGACCTTCAATTATGACGTCCTTGTCGTTGCCGTCGGAAGCCAGAACAACGATTTTGGCACTGCCGGCGTCGTTGATCATGCCATTAAGCTGGAATCGCAGCTCGATGCGCGGCGGTTTCACGAGCGCATGGTCAATGCCTGCATCCGCGCCCATGCCCAGGCGTCGCCCTTGGGAATTCATCAGTTGAAGGTCGCCATCATCGGTGCCGGTGCGACCGGTGTCGAACTTGCCGCCGAACTGCACAGGACGACGCGGGAAGTGGTGGCGTACGGCCTCGACCAGGTCGATCCCCAAAAGGACATCAGGATCACTCTGATCGAGGCCGCTGATCGGGTGCTTCCTGCGCTGCCCGAACGGGTTTCGGAAGAGACCGAGAAGCTGCTTGCGAGGCTCGGGGTCAACGTGCTGGTCGGCGCCAAGGTCTCCGAAGTCCGTCCCGATCGCGTGAGCCTGACGGATGGCCGGACGATCCCCGCCGAGCTGATCGTCTGGGCGGCGGGCGTCAAGGCGCCAGATTTCCTGAAGGATATCGCCGGACTCGAGAGCAACCGGATCAATCAGCTCGTCGTCCGGCCGACGCTTCAAACAACACGCGACGACGCCATCTTCGCCATCGGCGACTGCTCGGCCTGCCCCTGGGGCGAGCGCGGCAACGTACCGCCGCGCGCGCAGGCGGCTCACCAGCAGGCCTCGCATCTCTATTCGCAAATTCCGCGCTTTCTGCGGGGCGAGCCGCTCAGGGAGTATCGTTACAGGGATTTCGGGTCCCTGGTGTCGCTCGGCGAATTCAGCACGGTCGGCTCGATGATGGGAGCACTGGTGGGCGGCAGCCTCGTGTTCGAAGGCATTTTCGCTAGGATGATGTACCTGTCGCTCTACAAGATGCACGAACATGCGCTGCATGGTGCGGTCAAGGTTGCACTCGACACACTCGCGCGGCTGATTACCCGGCGCACTGAACCGCATGTGAAGCTGCATTGATGGATACTTGATTTAGGCGAGGGCGTGAACCGGGAGGAATGTTGATGGACGCCGTGTTCCTTGCGCGCATACAGTTCGCCGCCAACATCACGTTCCATATCCTGTTTCCGTCGATCTCGATCGCTCTGGGCTGGGTGCTGCTGTTCTTCAGGTTCAAGTACCTGCGTGCGACCGATCCGCAAGAGAAGATCGACTGGCTTCTCGCCTACCGCCTGTGGACCAAGGTGTTCGCCCTGACATTCGCGCTCGGCGTCGTCAGCGGTGTCACCATGAGCTTCCAGTTCGGCACGAACTGGCCCGGCTACATGGAGCGCGTCGGGAATATTGCCGGGCCGCTGCTCGGCTATGAGGTGCTGACCGCATTCTTCCTGGAAGCGGGCTTTCTCGGTGTCATGCTGTTTGGCCACCGCCGGGTCGGCGAGATCGTGCACCTGGGGGCCACCGTCCTCGTCGCGTTCGGTACGTTGATGAGCGCATTCTGGATCCTTGCCCTCAATTCATGGATGCAGACGCCGGCGGGATACGAGATCGTCAATGGTCAGTTTCACGCGCGTAGCTGGCTGGAGATCATCTTCAATCCGTCTTTCCCGTATCGTTTGGTTCATATGGTGCTTGCGTCCGCGCTGACTTGTGCGTTCCTGCTGATCGGGATCAGCGCCTGGCAACTCCTCAAGGGCGTAGCTGTGGCCAGTGCGTCCCGTGTGCTGCGGACCGGGATCGTCCTCGCTGCCCTGGTCGCGCCGGCGCAGATGGTGGCGGGCGATTTTCACGGGCTCAATACGCTGAAGCATCAGCCGCAGAAGATCGCGGCCGTCGAAGGCATCTGGGAAACGACGCGCGGCGCGCCGCTGCTGCTGTTCGCGATCCCGGACGATGCGGCGAGAACGAACCGCTTCGAGGTGGCGGTGCCGAAGCTCGCAAGTCTGATCCTCCGGCACGATCCGGACGGAGAGCTCAAGGGACTGAATGAGTTTCGCTCGGCCCATCCGCCGGTCCTGCCGCTGTTCTGGTCATTTCGGATCATGGTCGGGACCGGAATCTTGATGCTCTTGGTCAGCTGGATCGGCCTTTGGCAACACTGGCGCGACGGCTGGGATTTCGTCCGGATGCCGCGGCCGATGCTCAGGATATTCGCCGGGATGACCTTTGCTGGCTGGGTTGCGACCATTGCCGGATGGTACGTCACCGAGATCGGGCGCCAACCCTTCATCGTTTCCGGCCTCATTCGAACTGCCGACGTCGCCTCGCGGGTGCCGTCATCGAGCATTGCCGTGACACTCGCCATCTATGCTGCGGTCTATCTGGCGTTGCTCGTCGCCTATGTCGGCGTGCTCAAATTCATGTCGGAAACAGCCGAAAAGAAGATGGACGGAATCATGCGGGTGAATCCGGCAGGTGAGCGGCAGCCATATCAGCGCCATGGAGAATTCGCATGACTTCGATGTCGTTCGACGAACTGCTCCCGCTGATCTTCATCGGGCTGATGGGATTGTCGCTGCTCATCTATGTCGTGAGCGACGGGTACGATCTCGGGGTCGGCATGCTGATGCACAGGGCGACACCCAAGGAGCGGGATACCATGGTCGCATCCATTGGCCCGTTCTGGGATGCCAACGAAACGTGGCTGGTCCTTGGCGTCGGCCTTCTCCTGGTTGCGTTCCCCAAGGCGCACGGGCTGGTCCTATCGGAATTGTACCTGCCGACCGCGCTCATGCTGGTCGGTCTGATTTTGCGCGGCGCGGCCTTTGATTTCAGGGTCAAGGCCAAGGCCGGTCGCAAGACGATGTGGGACCATCTGTTCATCGCAGGATCGATGCTTGCCTCCATCTGTCAGGGGTGGATGCTCGGCCGCTATATCAGCGGCTTCGGCGAGGGCTGGAACTATCCGATCTTTGCCGGCGCCATTGCGGTCGCGCTGCCGATGGCCTACGCGCTGCTCGGCGCTACATGGCTGGTGATGAAGACGGATGGTCCGCTGCAGGACAAGGCGATCGCGTGGAGCAAGATCGCCTGGCCGCCCATGGTCCTCGGCCTGATCCTGATTTCGATGGCAACGCCCTGGATCAGCGAGACCGTCCGCGTGCGATGGTTCACCTTGCCGGCGATCATTGCTGTGGCATCGATCCCGATCACTGCAGGGATCGCGCTCGTGGCGGTGCGCGTCCTGCTCGGTTCGCCCGCCGTGCGCGGCGGCCTGTGCTGGCTGCCATTCGCGCTGCTTGTGCTGGTCTTCCTCCTGAGCTTCCTTGGCCTGAGCTACAGCATCTACCCCTTCGTGGTAATCGACAGGCTTACGGTCTGGGAGGCCGCCAGCAGCCCCGACTCGCTCAAGGTCATCCTGATCGGGGTTTGCGTCACGCTCCCTGTCATCATCGCTTATACCGGATTTTCCTATCGCGTATTTCGGGGCAAGACCATAGAGTTAGACTATGCGTGAGGGGTCGTCAGCGGTGGCCGACGCGCCTCGGTTTGTGCTGGTTCACACGATGACGGAGCTTCCAACCCTGGTGAACTTCAAGAGGAGCCCCCAAATCAGGTCGATGGAATGGGGCTCCTTGCGTTGGCTTGTTCGCGGAACAGCTGCGCTGGCGCTGGTCGCTGCCGCTTCGTGGCTCGGATATGCCGTGGCCTTTCAGCGCGGACTGGACCATTTGCATGTTGCCGCTCAGCAGCGACTTGCGGTGGAGGCAGCCCGGCTCGACGGTCACCTCTCCAGGTTTGAATATTTGCCGTCGTTGCTTGAGACGTCCCCGAGCGTGTTTCGGTTGCTCGGCGATCCCGCTGATGCCGCGCTGCAGCAATCGGTCAGCCTGTATTTGAAGTCGATCAATCTGCTTGCCGGGGCTGACAACCTCTACGTCCTGAGCACCTCGGGCGAAGCGTTGGCCGCGGCCGATTTCGAGGACGCGGGCACACCGGTTGGCCGAAATCTGTCGTATCGCCCGTATGTGAGCGAGGCTCTCGCGAGCGGCCGAGGCGCGTTCTTCGGTGTCGGTATCACCAGCGCGCGCGCCGGTTACTATCTCTCCTATGCGTTGAAGGATGGCGGGGTCACGAAAGGTATCGCCGCCGCGAAGGTCAATCTGGATTCGTTCGAGCGCGGGTGGCGTGATATTGCAGGCGACATTCTTCTCGTCGACGAACGTGGGGTCACGATACTCGCCTCCCGCGACGAATGGCGCTATCGCCCGATGGCGGTGCTGTCGCCTGGAACGCGCGACGACATTGCTCGGTCGAGACCGTACGGGAATCACGACCTGACGCCGCTCGGGTGGACCGTGCTGGCTCAATCCGAGGGCGTTGCCTCACGCATCATCAGCGAGCGCGGAACCGCCTATACCGTCAGCGAGTTTCCGATCAATCGTGGCTTCTGGAAACTCGTCCTTCTGGATGACGAGGCGCCGACCCGACAGACCGCTCTGATCATCGGCGCGTTGTCGGGCCTCGCTTCCGTGGTTGCCTTGCTGGCGCTTGGCCTCGTGGTTCAGCGCCGGAGAGCGATCAGGCAGAGGCTAGCCAACCAGGCGGCGCTGCAGGCGGCGAACGACATGCTCGAGAGCAGGGTGCAGGAACGTACCTCCGAGCTGCGGGCCGCGCAGGATGAATTGGTTCATGCCGGCAAGCTGGCTGCCCTCGGCCAGATGTCCGCCGGGATCGTGCATGAATTGAATCAGCCCTTGGCGGCGCTGCAGACTGCGGCCGACAATGCGGTGTTGCTGGTCGATCGCGGGTCGATCGGCGATGCCCGCGGAAACCTCACACGGATTGGCGAACTGGTGCGGCGGCTCGGACGCCTGACCGGGCAGCTGCGGGTTTTCGCATACAAGTCGAGCAGCCCGCTTGACGCCGTCTCTGTCGAACATGCCGTGGCTGAATCGCTCAAGATACTCGCCGCGCGTGTCAAGGAGGGCGGTGTTGCAGTCGAAACGGATGTCGACGCTGACCTCAGCGTCGTTGCCGATCAGACGCGGCTTGAGCAGCTGTTCTGCAACGTTCTGGCCAATGCATTGGATGCTGTGGAGAGCGTCGAGCAGAAGTCGATCGTGATCCGGGCGACGCGCGATGAGGGGCAGGCCGCACGCTGCCGCATTGCCATCAGCAACACTGGTCCCGCGATCGCATCCGATGTTCTCCAACGGATGTTCGAACCTTTCGTGACGACCAAGCCCGCGGGCAAGGGCCTCGGCCTTGGCCTGATGCTGTCCAACCACATCGCGCGTTCCTTTGGCGGCGAATTGCGGGGACGAAATCTTCCGGGCGGTGCCGAATTTGTCGTGATCCTTCCGATGGCCGAGATTACAGAGGCGGTTTCGCATGGGCGATGAGCAATCGATTGGCGTAATCTACGTCGAGGACGACGAGGATGTCCGCATCGGCGGCATTCAGGCACTCGAACTTGCCGGGCTGTCGGTCTCGGGATTTGCTTCGGTTGAGGCCGCCAACGTATCAGTGCGATCCGACATGCCTTTTGTCGTGGTCTGCGACGTCCGTTTGCGCGGCAAGAGCGGCCTGGAATGGCAATCCGATCTGCGCAGGCTGGATCAGGATCTGCCGGTCATCCTGATCACCGGCCATGGCGATATTTCCATGGCCGTGCAGGCGATGCGGAACGGCGCCTACGACTTCATCGAGAAGCCCTGCTCCTCGGAGCAGCTGATCTCGGTGGTACGCCGGGCGGTGGAAAAGCGGCGCCTTACCTTGGAAGTGCGCTCATTGCGATCCGCGTTGGCGGACCGCCAGGGAATCGAGGCCAGCCTGCTCGGCCGATCCCCGCAGATCCAGGAAGTACGCCGGCTCGTATCCACATTGGCCGCGACCAATGTCGACGTCACCATCTATGGCGAGACCGGAACCGGCAAGGATGTCGTCGCGCGTTGCTTGCACAATCACAGCGGCCGCCGCGCCGGGAATTATGTCGCGGTAAATTGCGGAGGCCTGCCTGAGTCGCTGGTCGAGAGCGAGCTGTTCGGCCACGAAGTTGGGGCATTCACCGGCGCCACCCGCCAGCGTATTGGCAAGATCGAGTATGCAAATGGCGGAACGCTGTTTCTCGACGAAATCGAGAGCATGCCGCCGAGCGTGCAGGTGAAATTGCTTCGGTCACTGCAGGACCGGTCGATCGAGCGCGTCGGAACCAACAAGCCGATTTCAGTGGACTGTCGCGTGGTGGCGGCAAGCAAGACAAATTTGCTCGAGCTGAGCGAAAAGAAGCTGTTTCGCGCAGATCTCTATTATCGTCTCGGCGTGGCGTTCATCGAGCTGCCGCCGCTTCGGGAGCGGCGCGAAGATATCCCGCTGCTGTTCGAGCACTTCACTCTGGATGCCGCCCGACGGTTCGAGCGGGATGCGCCGATACTGGGCGAGCAGACGATGTCGGCGTTGCTTTCTTATTCGTGGCCGGGGAACGTGCGTGAGCTTCGCAACGTCGCTGACCGTTTTGTGCTTGGTGTGCTCGATGGCAAGGCCATCAACAAGTCCGGGTTCGGCACGTTGGACCTGTCGTTGCCTCGACAACTCGAAAATATCGAGCGATCGATCATCGAGGATGCGCTGCGGCGCAAGCAGGGCGACGTGCAGGCAACCGCTGCGCTATTGGGCATCCCGAAGCAAACCCTGTACGACAAGATCAAGCGTCTTGCCGTGAACGTTGACGGAATCCGCGAAGGCGCGATCGTTCGCCCCTGAATCTGACGAAGGCGAGTAACACCGTGACGCCGCTGGGCGGCGCCGTGCTGCCGGACATGGCATGCTCACGGCGTACGAGAATGAAGGGCTGAAAGAAGAAGCTGCAACAGGAAACGCAACACTGCACCCTATTTGCTGAGTGAGGGATAGCTGATGAATCGGCCATTCAATATGCCGGACGAGTTTGTCGACGGATTCATGAAGGCAGGAGCGAGCCTGTGGCGGTCGCTGGGGTTGGCGGAGAATGGCGAATGTGACGGCGCGGCGGCCAGCTCACCTCTGGGTTCGTCGAGGCGCATCGCCGAATTGCAGGCCGACTATCTGAAAGGTTTGTACCAACTTTCGGAACACATCATCAAATCGGCAGCAGGCGGGCAGAGTGAAGGGGGCGTCGAAACCCCGCGCGGCGACCGCCGGTTCAATGGCACCGAATGGCGGGAGAATTCGCTCTACAGCATATTAAAGCAATACTACCTGCTGAACGCGCGCTATTGCACCGACTTCGTCGAAGCGCTGGATATGGACGAGAAGGAAAAGCACCGCCTGCGCTTCTTCACCCGTCAGTTCGTCGAGGCGATGAGTCCGACGAATTTTATCGCCACCAATCCTGACGTGATCAAGCTCGCGACCGATACCGAGGGTCAAAGCCTCAAGGCGGGCCTTGACAATTTGATGGCGGATCTGGGCAAGGGCAACCTGACGATCACGGACGAGAGCGCGTTCGAGGTCGGCAAGGACGTCGCCACTTCGAAGGGCGCGGTCGTGTTCGAAAACGACCTGTTTCAGCTGATTCAATATGAGCCCGCGACGGCAGAGGTGGCCGCGCGACCTCTGCTGATCGTCCCGCCGTGTATCAACAAGTTTTATATCCTTGACCTTCAGCCGGCCAATTCCTTTGTCCGCTTTGCGATTGAGCATGGCCTGACGGTCTTCATGGTGTCGTGGCGCAATCCGGATGAGTCTTGCGGCCATATCCGATGGGATGACTACGTCGAGCAGGGTGCGATGCGCGGCATTGAGATTGCTCAATCGATCTCGGGTGCCGACAAGGTCAATGTCGTCGGCTGGTGCGTCGGGGGAACCATCCTGTCGTCGGCGCTTGCGATTTTGCGGGCGCGCGGCGATGAGTCGGTTGCCAGCGTCACATTGCTGACGACGATGCTCGATTTCCGCGAGCCGGGCGATCTCGGCGTGTTTGTGGACGAAGAGAGCGTGCGGCAGCGGGAACATGCGATCGGCAATGGCGGCATCTATCGCGGCGCCGAACTCGGCTTCGTCTTCCAGACCCTCCGTTCGAGAGAGCTGATATGGCCGAATGTGATCAACAATTATCTGAAAGGTAAGCCGCCCGAGCGCTTCGACCTTCTGTTCTGGAACGCCGACGTCACCAATCTGCCGGGGCCGATGTATTGCTGGTACATCAGGAACATGTACCTGGAAAATAACCTTCGGCAGCCGAACAAGTTGACAATGTGCGGTACGCCAGTGGATCTCGGGCGGGTCGACCTGCCTGCCTATGTTCTGGCGGCCGTCGAAGATCACATCGTGCCCTGGCGATCCGCCTATCGGACCACGGGCCTGTTCGGCGGCCGCACTCGCTTCGTCCTGGGAGCGAGCGGGCACATTGCCGGCGTGATTAATCCCGCCTCCAAGAACAAGAGAAGCTATTGGGTATCGGCCGATTCCTGGGATGAACCGGCAAAATGGCTAGCAGGCGCCGAAGAAAAGCCGGGCAGTTGGTGGAACGACTGGATCGGCTGGCTCAAGCCGCAGGCGGAAAAGAAGCTGCCGGCCCGCACGCAACTCGGCAGCAACCTTCATCCTCCGGGCGAGTCTGCACCCGGTCGATATGTGAAGGTGAGGGTGGGCTGAAGAGTGAGCCGCAAAACAAGGAAAATTGGAGCGCCCGACACGATTTGAGCGCGTGATCGTTGCCGTCGGAGTCAGCGCCAAGCGACTAACTCAAATAGCAATTTGAGACGGTTGCAGGTCCTACGATTTGGGCCCATTTGCCGCTTCTCAAGTCGTTCGAGCACAGGCTCGCTGCTTGATTTCCTTTGACGACGCTCCCCTGCACTAGCTCAAATTGGCCCATGGTGGATTGGAGCAAGAGTTCAATCGTTTCAATTGCTTGAGGGGCGGTGTGTGCACGACGTGTGCACCGGGAGATCAAAAGAGATCGCGACAGCCAGCGTAAGCAAGGTTCTCTGAAACGGTAGATCAGTCTTGGAAAGCGTCACTTCTTCGCTGCGCATTTGTGTACCTGCGCCCGCGACCTGGCGCATCCATACGCACCAACTAACTCTTCAGCGGGTCCCGGGTTCGAGGCCTGGTGCGCCTACCACTCCTTGCAAGGACTACCGCGGTTTCGCATCAGAACGGACCTTTTAGTTGGGAGGTGCTCTGAACTTGCCTGAGAACCAGACTTAGGATACCTGGGCGCGCAAACCGGACAATCCGGAACAAGATTCGTAACGATTTGAAGCTCAAGTCGTTTCGGACTTGAGCGCGATTCGGGATGTCGGCGGTGGGGTCCCGACATCCCGGATTTTCAGGTCCGATGTCCGGTCAAGGCAGAATTGGTGGATGGTAGGTGAAAGTCGCCATCAAGATCGCAGCCAGGATCATGACGATCGGAAAGTGCACGAAGAATTGCACGGACGTGTAGCCGATCAAGTCCTTTGACTTCAAACCAAGCACGCCAAGCAATGGCAACATCCAGAATGGGTTGATGAAGTTCGGCAGCGTCTCGGCGATGTTGTAGACCATAGTGGTCCAGCCCAGATGAGCCCCGACTTCGTTGGCCGCCTTCATGATGTAGGGCGCCTCGATCATCCATTTGCCGCCGGCCGACGGGATGAAGAAGCCAAGCGTCGCGGAATAGATCCCGATCAGGAACGAGAACACGGTCGAGTTGACCGAGACGTTGGCGAACCAGTGAGCGACGGTATCGGACAGCGTCAGCCCGCTGGCATTCGGCACCTTGGTCAGCATGTGGGCGATGCCGGCATAGAACGGAAACTGTAACAGCAGGCCGGAGATGCTCGGCGTTCCCTTGGAAAAAGCCTCGAGCAGGCTGCGGGGACGCCAGTGCAGGAGAATGCCAAGCACCAGAAACACGAAGTTATAGGTGTTCAGGCCTGACAGTGTGATCAGCGGATTGCCGGATTGGAAGGTCTGCCAGAGCCAGCCCGACGCCAGTGCGACGGTCAGAATGGTCAGAACGGGGCTGAACTCGAGAAAGTCACCCGGCCGGGTCGGCTTTTTTGGCTCGATCCGGTCGTCGTCGAGAGACACGCCGAGATCCTCTGCGGTTCTGGTCAGCGCCTCATTTGGTACCGTCAGGTAGCAGACCGCCGCGGACAGTGCGGTCACGACGATGATCGTCACCAGGTTTTGCCACGTCAGGATCGTCTCGGAGAAGCTGATGACGCCGGTGATCGGCATCAGCGAACTCGGAATGCTTGCCGCGTTGGCCTGAAGCTGGGCGACCGATGAGGTGATGCCGAGCGTGAAGCCACAGCCGAGGCCGAGATATCCGGCCGCACCGGCTGCGCGATAGTCGAGCTTGATGTCCTTGCGCCGTGCGATCTCGCGGACCAGCAGGCCCGAAAAAATCAGGCTCAGGCTCCAGTTCAGCAACGACGCGGCAATGCTGAGCACGCCCACGAAGACCACGGCGCCGCGCGCCGTCGAGGGTACGTTGGCCAGCCGTCGCATGAGGGCCGAGACAGGTGGCGACATCGCGACCACATAGCCGGCGACCGCGGCCAGCGCCAACTGCATCGTGAAGGGAATGAGATTCCAGAAGCCGTCGCCAAAGGCGCGGCTGACTGCGAGCGGCGAGCCGCCATGCGCGATGGTGCCGAGCGCGATCACCACCACGGCCACCAGAACGAACACATAAGCATCGGGGAACCAGCGCTCGGCGAAGCTGACCATGTGCTGCGAGAATCTTGCAAGCACGTTGTCCTGTGTCGGCGTCTCATCCAGGAAGATGGCTTTATCCGTCGTGTCGGTCATTGCGGCCCCCATAGTCGCGTTGGTGTTGCGTTCGTTTTGTCACTGCCGGTCAGAGTGCAAGCGTGAGTTCCGAGAGCGGAACGGATTGGCAAGTCAGGCACTGGTCGGGCGCGCTGTTGCCGCCGCCGACCTGTGCGACATCGCCATCGACGACGCGCATGAGGCAGCTCTCGCACTGGCCGACACGGCAGCCGCTGGGCAGGGACAGACCGGCTGCTTGGGCCGCATCGAGAAGGGTCCCGAGCTGCGGCGTCCAGGTGAAGCTCTTGCCGCTATCGGCGATGTGGACGGTTTGCGGCTTCAGTGTGCGCGGCACGACCGGCGGCGAGGTGAAAGCTTCCGAGAAGACGTCGAAGCGCGGGACGCCCCGTTCGATCAGTCGGGCTATCATCGACGTCGTGAAGTCCGGCGAACCGCAGAGATAGGCGAGGGGCCTTTGTGGCAGCAACGGATCAATCGCCGACAGGTCCAGCCGCCCCGTGTAGTCGTAATCCCCGGGACAACGATCTTTTGCGCGCGGCACCGAATACGCCGTGACGAGATCGAGCTCTGGTAGCAGGTCTGCGAGCTCTCGCAACCGACCGGCAAATGCATGTTCGTCGCCATTGCGGCAACCATAGAGCAGCAGCACTCGGGCGACGCGTTCGGCGGGCTGCAGTCTCGCCAGGGCTTCGAGATGACCGACAAACGGCGTGATGCCGATTCCGGCGGCAAGAAAAATTAGCGGCCGGCGTCCTTGCAGCGGCGGCGTGAAAATGCCCTTCGGCGCCTCGATCCGAACATCATCGCCGACCGCCAGACGATGAACGTGATCGGAAAGGTGAACCGTATCGTTGGCGAGTCCTGAAGCGCGGGCCCGGCGCTTGCTGACCGCGATCGACAGAACATCGCGGCCGTTATGGCCGGTCAGCGAATAGGCGCGGGCAACATCGAGTCCCGGCAGGCTCAGCAGGACGTGCTGTCCGGGGCGGAATGCGGGAATCGCGCCGCCGTCGCGCGGCAAAAGCTCGAGCGCGACAACGTCGTCGGTCTCGCGATGAACGGCCGAGACCGCGAAGTCGCGCTTGCCGGTCCAGTGGCCGCGGCTCGCGGTCTCATCCTTGCGAATGTCGCAACTCGTAGCGCGGAGTGGCACCGAGCCGCTCACGGGATCGCGGGTCGCGTCGCTGAGCGCATCATTCATATTGGAGGTCGGCAATCCTGCAGGCTGGATCGCGTCGCGTCCGAGCGGCGGACAATCCTCCCACCAGCCGAACTCGGCGACGGCTACGCGATCGTCGAGCGCCTCGTTCAGCCGCACGCGTAGCCGGACCTCTCCGGCCGAGGTTTTGACGATCGCCCAGTCACCGTCCCTGAGGCCGCGCGCGGCTGCGAGCGTTGGGTTGATCTCGATCGCCGGATCGGGCGTCTTCTTGCGAAGGGAGGCGACGTGACGATGCGAAGAGTGGACAAACCAGCCGCTCTTGGCCGTCGTGAGCACCAGTGGAAACCGGCTGTCGGCGTGGTCGGCGAGCGGACTTTCGGCAGGCTCGATGTGCCCCGGCAACGGCGCATAGCCATGTTCGAGCATCAGTTCCGAATAGATCTCGACGCGACGGGTGGCGGTGGTAAAGCCGGCAATTGTACCGTCCGGCTGCACCAGCGTGTATTTCTCATGCTCAAGGAGCTGAGGGAAACGCATGCCCAGGGGATGGCGGCGCAATTCGTCGACCGTCACGCCGAGCGGCGCGAGCTGATAATTCCAGCCCGCGCGGATGTCGCCGCCGAAGAATTGATCGGCAAGGCCCAGCCTGACCGCAAGCTCGATGGCAATTTCATAGTCCGCCTTGGAAGCGCCGAGCGGCGGCAACGCCTGCGCACGGAACTGGACCGTCTCGACGGCTTCCTGGGTGATTTCGAAGCCGATCTTCAGAGCGTCCCGTTCCCACGGCATGTTGGCCGGCAGCACGATGTCGGCATTCTCCGCCGTCGGATTCATGAACATGTCGACGTGGACGTGGAAGTCGAGCGCGCGCAGCGCCTCACGATTGCGCGACGAGTGCCCCTGCGAGACGATGAAATTGGTACCGAAGCTCATCAGCGCCCGTACCTGGTAGGGTTCGCCGGTCAGGACCGCGCGGCTGAAGTCCCGAGCCGTGATCCATCCCCGGCTCGGCGGGCCGAGCGGCAATTCGCCGAGACCGAGCGCCTTGGCCCTTTGCCCCGGCGGCAACAAGGAATAATCGTTGACAGTGCGTGTCGGAGGAGGCGCCGGCCAAACATTGCCGCCGGGCCGGTCACAAGCACCGGTGAGTGCATAGAGCGTTGCAATCGCCCGCTCGATCATCGTCGCATTGGTGTGCTGGCCCACGCCGGTCCAGGAATGATACGCGAGCCGCGGGCGGTTCTCGAACAGTTGGTAGAAGTTCGCGAGTTTGACCTCGTCGAGCCAAGTCAGTTCGGCGACGCGGGCGGGCGTGTAGGGAGCGGCTTCGGCAGTCAACAGACGGAAGGCGGTCGCGGCGGCAATCACACGTCCATCCCGCGCACTGAGTGTTGCACCGCCATCCAACTCGCAGGAGGCGGGGTCGAGCGCCGCGAGGCCTGGATTGAAGGCGCGTGCCGCTCCGGACCGATCCAGCACGACGAAGTTGTCGTCTGATTGATGGGCCCAGAGTTCACTCGCGCGAACGAAGCGGCCCGTGTCGGTGTCGATCAGCAGCGGCCCGTTGGTCCAGCGCGTTGCAAAGTCCGCGTCGTATGAGTTCGTGGTGATGAGGTGCCGGATTGCGCCCATCGCCAGCGCGCCGTCCGCACCCGGACGGATACGCATCCAGATATCGGCTTGCTGCCCGGAGCCGTTCGGTTTGGGATCGACCACCGCAACCCGCGCCCCGCGCCGCCGTGCGTCTGCGACGCGCGTTGCCTGGGCAAGCCAGGTGCGGGCCGGATTATGTCCCCACAGCACGATGGCGTCGGCCCGGTCATAGTCGGGAACGCCGATGCCGCGTCCGAAAGTCAGAGCATGGGCATAGTCCTTGTGCCAGCCGCAGACTTCGACCGCGTAGATCAGGTTGGGGCTGCCGAAGCACCGAATGAAGCGCTCGACCCATTCGAAGCTGTCGACCATTGGCGTGCCGCTCGGCGTGGTGACGGCAAAGGCCACCGCTTCGGCTCCAGATGTTTTGCGAATGTCGCCGAGCTTGTTGGCGATGTCTTCCAGCGCCTCATCCCAGGAAATTTCGATCCAGCCGGGATCGGCCGCATCCCTGGGCGCGGTCCGGCGAAGCGGTTTCGTCAGGCGGCGCGGACTGTGCACCATCTCGGGCGCGGCCCGACCCTTCGCGCACAATGCTCCGCCGGTCGGATGTCCGGGCAGGGTTTTGACTGCAATCAGCCGGCCATTTTCGACGACCATGGTCGACCCGCATCGGGATCGGCAAAGCGTGCAATAGCCGGGTACGCGCTGCGCCATAGGGGTGCCACACCGTCCGAAGGTTCGATAGTAGTGCGTTACAGTAAAGCGTTACATAGCATTGTCCCTGCCGTATTCTTCGTCAAGCCTATTTATTGTGCCGCGACCAAACCTGACTATTGTGCCGCGGACGGACCGGATGATTCCGGAGCCGACCAAGCGGGAACGGGATGGATCAGAATTTAAGGGAGCAGGTGCTGCAGCAGGTGCGCGCCGAGATTATCTCCGGGCAGAGCATGCCGGGATCGATGTATTCCGTGCCGACACTGGCGGCGAGCCTGGGTGTATCGACGACACCGGTCAGGGAAGCGCTGCTCGAATTGGCGCGCAGCGGGCTGATCGAGCCGATGCGCAATCGCGGCTTCAAGGTGGTCGAGCCGACCTTGACCGAACTGCGCAACCTGTTCGATCTCCGCGAGGTGCTGGAGCTCCATGCGGCGGCGATCGTTGCGCGTAAGCCCAAGAAAAATCTCAAGCAGCTTGTCCGTTTTGCCGATGAGGTTGCCCGCGCAGTCAAGATGGAGGACATCGGCCTCTATCTCGAAGCCGATCGAAGCTTTCACCAATTGCTGACGGCAGCGGCGGACAATGCGCGCCTGACCGAAATGGTGATGGGATTGCGCGACCAGATGCGGCTCTACGGTATCAAGTCGCGTGCAGGTCTTGCCCGCCAGAATGAATCCGCCGCGGAGCACTATCAGATCGTCGAGCTCGCAATGGCCGGCGAGGAAGAGGCCCTTGCCAATCTTCTCAGGCGCCACATCAGGGCGTGGGAGCCAATCTTCGTCGAGGCGCTATCGCGGATGACGAATCCGCGCGAGCCGATCGTCGCTAATCGCGATCATGGCCGGTAATTACCGGCCAAAATCGAAGCAGATCCAAGGTTTCCTGGGATGTTGGTGATCGCAATGAAGTGGCGCGGGTGAGGCCTTAGCGTCGTCTTCGCGCTTTTACGAAAGTCCCGCAGTTGCGTATGCGATGCGCTGGCACGCATCTTGGAGTTCGGTGGCGGAGGTCGCGTAGGAAATCCTGAAATAGGGTGAGAGGCCGAACGCCGAACCCGGAACGACTGCGACGCCCGCCGCGCGCAGGAGATACTCGGCGAAGTCTTTGTCGCTCCCCAGCGTTTGCCCCTCAGGAGTGATTTTGCCCATCACGCCGGCGCAGCTCGCAAACGTGTAGAAGGCGCCCTTGGGCACGCGACAGGTGATGCCTTGGATCCCGTTCAACGCGCCGACGACAAGATCGCGCCGTTCTTGAAACGACCGGCAGCAATCGCGGACGAAATCCTGCGGGCCATTCAGCGCCTCGATGGCGGCGGCCTGACTGACCGACGAGGGGCAGGAGGTCGACTGGCTCTGGACCACGGCCATGGCCCGGATCAGAGCGCTAGGTCCGCCGCCATAGCCGATGCGCCAGCCGGTCATGGCGTAGGCCTTCGAAACGCCGTTGACGGTCAGCGTCCGGTTGCGCAGGGCCGGCTCGATTGCCGCCGGCGTGGCGAAGCGAAAGCCGTCATAGACGATATGCTCGTAAATATCGTCCACCATCAGCCAGACGTGCGGATGCTCGAGGAGTACGTCGAGGATCGGTCGGTAAGCGGCCTCTGAATAGGCCGCGCCGGACGGATTTGACGGCGAGTTCAGCATGACCCATCGCGTGCGAGGCGTGATGGCGCGTTCAAGATCGTCAGTCGAAAGCCGAAAGCCATTGGCTTCGGAACATGGCACCAGCACCGGCGTGCCGCCGGCGATTGCGACGATGTCGGCATATGTCACCCAGAACGGCGTTGGGATGATGACCTCGTCGCCAGGGTTGATGGTGGCCATCATGGCGTTGAAAAGCACCTGCTTGGCGCCGGCTGACACGGTGATCTCGTCCTGCGCGAATTCGAGCCCGTTATCGCGCTTGAACTTTGCGCGAATAGCGGCCTTGAGTTCAGGCGCGCCGTCCAAAGCGGTGTATTTGGTCGCGCCGGCGCGCATCGCGCGCTCGGCTGCATCCTTGATGGAGTCCGGCGTATCGAAGTCAGGCTCGCCCGCACCGAGGATGATAACGTCCCGGCCCTGGCGCTTCATCTCCGCCGCGAGTCCGCTGATCTTCAGGATCTCCGACACGCCAATCGACGAAAGGCGGTCGGAGACGCGGAATTGCGTCGAGCTGTGGAAGGGCACGTTCATGCATCTTTTCTTTATGCCACGTCGAACTTGACGCCCTGGGCGAGCGGCAATGTGCGGCCAAAATTGATCGTATTGGTCGCGCGGCGCATGTAAGCCTTCCAGGCATCCGAGCCCGACTCGCGTCCACCGCCGGTTTCCTTCTCGCCTCCGAAAGCGCCGCCGATTTCGGCGCCGGATGGGCCGATGTTGACGTTGGCGATGCCGCAATCCGATCCACGCACGGACAGGAAAGCTTCGGCTTCGCGCAGGTCATTGGTGAAGATCGAGGACGAGAGTCCCTGCGGGACTGAATTGTGCAGGTCGAGCACCGCATCGAAATCGCGATATTTGATCACATAGAGAATGGGGGCAAAGGTCTCGTGCACAACGGGACCGACTTGTTCTGCGATCTCGACCAGCGCCGGGCGGACATAGTAGGCCTCATCGGCGCCGTCGCAGAGGATCCGCTCACCGCCGAACACCGTGCCGCCCTCAGCCCGCGCCTCGCTCAGCGCTTTCTGCATCGAGGTGA
Organism: Bradyrhizobium sp. PRIMUS42; assembly: GCF_023006515.1. Classification (NCBI taxonomy): domain Bacteria; kingdom Pseudomonadati; phylum Pseudomonadota; class Alphaproteobacteria; order Hyphomicrobiales; family Nitrobacteraceae; genus Bradyrhizobium; species Bradyrhizobium sp. PRIMUS42. Next base: position 39,917 of record NZ_JALBGZ010000003.1, on the reverse strand, counting down.
ACGCTGCCGCGTCGATCAGCGGACCGACCAGGGTGCCGTCCTCGAGCGGGTTGCCGATGGTCACGGACTCATAGGCGCGCTTCAGACGCGGCAGAAACGTCTCGTAGACGCTTTCGTGAACGAAGAGCCGCCGCATTGTGGTGCAGCGCTGACCCGCCGTGCCCATGGCGGCGAACGCGACTCCGCGCAGCGTCAGGTCGAGGTCCGCCGTTGGCGCGACGATTGCGGCGTTGTTGCCGCCCAGCTCAAGGATCGCGCGCGCAAAACGCTTTGCGAGCCGCGGTCCGACGGTACGTCCCATCGCCGTCGAGCCGGTCGCCGACACCAGAGGGACCTTGACGTGATCCACGAGGACTTCACCGATGTCGCGGCTACCGAAGAGAACGGTTGAAAGCGCATCCGGCGCCGTGCCGCCTTCCGCCTTGAAGCGCTCCAGCGCGCGATCGAACAGCGCTTCCGTCGCAAGCGCCGTCAGCGGTGTTTTCTCGGACGGCTTCCAGACGATGCTGTTGCCGCAAATCAGCGCCAGCGCCGCGTTCCATGCCCATACTGCGACGGGAAAGTTGAACGCCGAGATGATCCCGGTAACGCCGAGCGGATGCCAGCTTTCCATCATCCGGTGCTCGCTGCGCTCGGTTGCGATGGTCAGGCCATAGAGCTGGCGCGACAGACCCACTGCGAAGTCGCAGATATCGATCATCTCCTGAACCTCGCCAAGGCCCTCGGAGGCAATCTTGCCGGCCTCGATCGATACGAGCCTGCCGAGCGCGTGCTTGTTGGTACGCAGCTCCTCGCCAAGGAGGCGGACGAGTTCACCGCGCTTCGGGGCGGGGACAAGCCGCCATTCGAGGAAGGCCGCATGTGCCTTGTCGATTGCTGCCTGCGCGTCAGCGGCACCGATCTCGTTGACGTGGCCCGTGATCTCGCCGGTGATCGGCGATCGTGCAATCAGCTTGCCGCCGGTGTAGAGGCCGCGCTTGACGCCGAGTGTGCTCAGGAGGGCGTCCGCCTCGCCCGCCAGGGATTTGATGGCGCGCGTTGAAATCTGGGTTGTGTTCGTCATGGCGGTTTCTCTTAAATGGTTGAAAGGCGGTTCGATCAGGCCATCGCCCGGCGTGCGAGGCGAGGTGACCCGAGCTGGACCAAAGCTTGCTCCAGGGAATCCCTTTCCGTCTCCGCGTACAGCTTCATTTCATCGTGAACCTCGGCACCGAGTGCGGTTTCGAACGCAACCTGGTTGGAACGCGCGGCGTAGTTCTGCCGCTGGTCGGTGCCGAGATTCGACTGGAAGATGCCAGCCGCGCTGACAGGGAGGAAATCCTCGTAGACGATCGGATCGTAGCGCAGAATACCTGCCGCCACCAAATCATCGACGCTGGATGGCGGAGCATGCCTCTTGCATGCCTCAATGCCTGCGGGCGTCGCCGAATAACGGAAGAAGGCAAGCCCTTGCGACCGAAGCTCCGACCAATCGTCCGGAAACACCTTGAAGCGCTCGGTCAGTTCTGTGTCGTAGTCGCGCGCGGTTGCGCCTGCCTGCCGCACGGAGACGAGCAATTGGTCGTAGAGCTTGCGGCCCTTGGGCGTGAGGGCGACACCGCGCTGCTCGATCTCGCCGAAGCGGGCCGTATGCGTCCCGTTTACCTCGGTGGCGGCTGCCTGCCTGAAGAGGATCGGCTCTTCGAGCGCCTTGAAGCTGGTTTGGCGCAGCAGGATCGGGCAGTCGCGGCGCGGCGGCCCTTCGATGACGGCCTTCGGAGCGATGCCGCGTCGTGGCATCCCGGCCTGGACGGCATCGATGTCCAGCGTGCGCGGTGTCAGATGGTTGATGTGAGGGCCCTTGAAGCTCACCACGTCGGCGATCAGCCGATGGGCGTCATGCAGCCTCTTGTAGACCTCCAGGCTGACCGTCGCTTCGCTATGCCAGCGGAAAGTCTCGAGAGCTTCGCGAACAAACTCCTCCGCCTGCGCGACGGACAGGTGACCCTCCGTCTCGAAAATACCCACCAGCTCGAGCGCCCGCGGCGTAAAGATGCGGCGCTCACCAAGGATTCGCTCCGCTTCGGTGCGAAGGGCGTTGTCCTCGATCAAGTCGAGGCGCAGCAGCGAGGTGAACACCCGGAACGGGTTGTGGCGGAGGGCGGCATCGTCGATCGGCCGGAAGGCCGTGGCATGGACGGGCACGCCGGCGAGCGACAGGTCATAGTAACCGATCGGGTGCATCCCCATCACCGCAAAGATGCGACGCATGTTGAACAATTCGTCCGCGCGCCCCAAACGAATGGCGCCGTGACGCTCGACGTTCAATCGCTCGAGTTCATCGCTTTGTTCGAGGCTTGCACGGAGCTGCTCGTGCCGCCGCAACGTTTCGCGATTGGTGTCGTTGACGAGGTCTATCAGAGTACCGTATTGGGGCACTTCGGCCCGGTACATGTCCGACATGGCGCGGGAAAACAGAGTGCGGATCTCGTCTGCGTTTGCCCGCAGCGCCGGCATCGGTATCTCCTTTGATGGGGATCGGCCGTCCTATCCGGACCGACCTTGCTCATGAATTATGGTCATGATCGCCGCGATTAAATCTTGCCTGGGCGGCCAATTCAAACGATGTTTGCTCAGAAGGTCATTCTAAAACGGAATGATGGGAATGGATCCGCAAACACCCCGTCGCTTTCTTCCATCCACCGCCGTCCTGTCGGCGTTTGAGGCCACCGCGCGGACCGGCAGCATGACGCTGGCGGCGCGCGAACTTCGGCTGACGCAAAGCGCCGTGAGCCGACAGATCAAGATGCTGGAGGAGCAGCTCGAGGTCGAACTCTTCATCCGCGAGCGCCAGACCGTTCGACTGACCGTCGTTGGCGAGGCCTATGCGCGCGAGGTCCGCGAAGCGCTTCACAAGATCAGCACCGCCTCCTTCAATCTCCATGCGAACCCGAGGGGCGGGACCCTCAATCTCGCCATCCTGCCGACGTTCGGTACCCGCTGGCTCGCGCCGCGCTTGCCCGGGTTCTTGGCTGCGAATCCCGGGATCACCATCAATCTCACGACCCGCTTGTCCTATTTCGATTTCCGGGCCGAGTCCCTGGACGCGGCGATTCACTTCGGTCAGCCGGAGTGGCCCGGGGCCGACATGGCTCTCTTGCGATCCGAACAAGTCGTCCCTGCGTGCAGTCCCGGCGTGAAGCGGCAATATCACTTCCGTGCTGCAGGCGATCTCCGAAAGGCTCCGCTGCTGAGCATCTCAACCCGCTTTCACGCGTGGGACCGGTGGTTCTCCGTTCACGATGTGGCCGGCAGAACCGCACAGGGGATGGTGTTCGACCAGTTCGCGACCGCAGCCCAAGCGGCGATCGCCGGCCTCGGCGTGGCACTGCTGCCGACCTTCCTCATCCAGGATGAGCTTGCGCGCCGCAAGCTGGTCCGCGCCATCAACCTGCCTATGGAAAGTCCCGAACGCTATTATCTCGTTTGGCCCGCCGAACGGGCGAAGTACCCGCCACTCGCGGCATTCCGGGAGTGGCTGGTCGCGGAGACCGCACCGGATCGCTGATGATGCGCTGGACCTTTCTCCGACAGAGCGCAATAATTTCCCTTCGTTTTGTTCAGAAACAGGCACTTTGGAGAGTTGTAAATGGCGCGCCCGGCGGATGCCAGGAAGGACCAGGATCTCCTCAACATCCTTATCGCAAATGCGCGGACGTCGATTTCCGATATCGCCAAGGCGCTGGGCGTATCTCGTGCGACAGCGCAGGGGCGCATGGCAAGGCTGGAGAAGGAGGGGACGATCGCCGGCTATACGGCGGTGCTGGGTAAGCAGGGTCATGTCACCGCGATCTCGGCGATCATCCTGATCGAACTGGAAGTCAAGCAGCAAGGCAACGTCATTGCGGCCCTGCGCAAGAAGGCCGAAGTGGTTCATTGCTACACATTGAGCGGTCCGTTTGATCTGTTCGTGAAGATCAATTGCGGGACGTCAACGCATCTTGACGAGATCATCGACTGGATCGCCGAGATGGAAGGTGTTCGCCGCACCACGTCGTCGATTCTTCTCGCCAGAAAATTCGAAAGGTGAACAGGGCACAGGCAAACACTGCCTCAAAGCAGTTGTCGCTGCTCTATTTCCCGGCAAAATTTCTCATTTCCCAGCGGAATGGAATTTAACCCAACGGTTTGTAACAATATTATTCCTATAGCCGACGGTTTGGATATTTATGTCGCGCCTATGCTCCTGAATAAAAGCAATACAAGGAGCATTTGAAAATGAATGGTGCGTCCGCTCTCGTGAGCATGCTGTCCGGATATGGCGTCGAAGTCATTTTTGGCGTCCCCGGCGATACGAACGTCGCCTTCTATGAGGCTTTGAGAACGACGAGGGATGCGCCGCGCCACATCCTGTGCCGCGATGAGCGCTCTGCGGTGTTCATGGCGGACTGCTATGCGCGCTTGTCCGGAAAGCCCGGTGTGGCGGAGGTGCCGAGTGGCGCCGGCGCGCTTTACGGTCTACCGGGCGTGGCCGAAGCAAACAAATCTTCGGTGCCGCTGATCCTCCTCGTAAACGATATTCCCCAGCCTGGCGTCGGCCGCGGCACTCTGACGGAGCTGCCCGTCGAGGAAGTGTTCAAACCAGTCAGCAAGCGCGCAGAGACGCTAGGTCATGTCGGAAAATTGCCCGAACTCGTGCGCCGTGCCTTCCGTGAGGCGACCGGCGGCCGTCCGGGTGCCGTCGTTCTCGCATTGCCGGAGGATGTTCTCTTTCAGGAGCTTCCCGATGCGGCCGTATCACTGCATGTCGAGCCGCAGTGTCGACAGGCGCCATCATACCGAAGCAGGCCGCCCGATAGTGATCTCGATTCCGCAATCGAGGCCATTCTCGCAGCTCAGCGTCCGCTGATCGTCGCCGGCGGTGGCGCCAATCGGTCAGGCGCGGCGGCTTCCATCACGGCGTTTGGCGAGCGGCTCGGCATCCCCGTCGTCACCACGATCACAGGGCAGGGCGTCATTCGCGACGACCACAAGCTCGGCATCGGTATCATCGGCGACAACGGCTTCCATCCGCATGCGGTGTGGGCGCTCGGGCGTGCCGACCTCGTCATCTATGTAGGCTGCCGCATGGGCTCGGTTGCCACCATGAACTGGCAATGGCCGGTGCCGAATGGCGAGACGCGCATCGTCCAGATTGATCTCGAGCCGGAAGTCATCGGCAATACCTACGCCATCGACCATCCGCTCGTGGGCGATGCACGTGCCGTGATCGATGCCCTGCTTGCCAAGATATCTGAGGATCATGTATCGACCACGGTGGGATGGGTCGGCGATATCAACCGCCGCCGTGCAGAGTTCTGGGACGTGATGGCGCCGCATCTCGAGAGCGACGCTGTCCCCTTGCGTCCCGAACGGATCATCGAGACGCTCAACCGTTGCATGCCTGCGCCCTGCAACGTGGTGTCGGATGCCGGCACGCCGACACCCTACGCAACGCGCTTCCTGCGGCTGCGCGATCCGCAGTCCAGGCTTGTGATTCCCCGCTTCTATGGCGGGCTTGGCTACGCCATCCCGGCGGTCATCGGGGCCTATTTCGCAGCGCCGCATCTGAGGCCTGTTGGCTTGTTCGGCGACGGCTCGCTCGGCATGTCGGCGGGTGAACTGGAGACGCTGTCGCGGCTGCAGATCCCGGCGGTGTTGGTTCATTTCAACAACGCATGCTTTGGCTGGATCAAGGCGCTCCAGAGGGTCGTCGACCGGGACCATGCCCGCAAGGCTTCCGGACGCGGCGAGCCAGCACCGGTCAACGACCCGACATTCAGCGTCGATTTCGGCCGTTACGACATGAGCAAGCTCGCCGCCGTCTACGGTATCAGAAGCTTCCGCGTCGAGACGCCAGAACAACTTGAGGTGGCCTTGCTTGAGGCTTTCGCGCTTAGCGAGACGGTTTTCGTCGACGTCGCGGTCGAATCCATCGCGGATCGCCTGCCGCCGGTGTTTTCGTGGCTGAAGAAGGTGGGCGCCGACCCGGCAGCGATTGGCGTCCAGGCTGCTCTCTAGGGAGGTTCGAGATGAACCATTCATTGCCAAAGATCGCACTGCCAGAGATCGCCCCGCAAAGGATCGCGGTCCTGGGGGCCGGGCAGATCGGCGCCGTGATCGCCGGGATGCTGGCGGAGCAGGGACACAAAGTTACGCTGGCTGACGCTTCGCAGGCGCAACTCGGCTTGAGCGCCGGGCAAACTTTCGCTACCAAGATCGTGGACGCTGGAGATCTCCATGCGCTGCGCGGTTTTCTGAAGGATCAGGACATCGTCGTCAGCGCCTGTCCGTATTTTCTCAATCAGGGTATCGCGCGAGTCGCTGTGGAGACCGGAACGCACTATTTCGACCTGACCGAGGACGTGGCGACAACGGCCTACATCAAGGAGATCGCGGCAGCCGCCGACGTGATCCTGGCACCGCAGTGCGGGCTTGCTCCGGGGTTCATCTGCGTGCTCGGGGCCGACATGGCGGCCCGTTTCGAAACGGTGAGGGCCATCAAGATGCGGGTCGGTGCGCTGCCGCTCTATCCGACCAATGCCTTGCGCTACAACGTCACTTGGTCCGTCGACGGCCTCATCAACGAATATTGCAATCCTTGCGAGATCGTATTCGATGGCAAGCCGATATCAGTGCCCGCGCTCGAGGGGATCGAGAGCGTGATGATCGACGGCGTCGCCTATGAAGCGTTCAACACCTCGGGCGGCCTCGGTACACTGACGGAGACGCTGGCCGGCAAGGTCCGCGACCTGAGCTACAAGACACTGCGCTATCCCGGTCATGCCGAGATCATGAAGCTCCTGCTGCAGGGATTGGGACTTGCCGACGATCGCGAAACCATGCGCCGCATCCTCAACCGCGCCGCGCCGTTTACGCGAAAGGACGTCGTCGTGATCTTCGTGACCGGCATCGGCGAGCGCAACGGGCGGATGGAGGAGGACAGCATCGTGCTGCGTTACGACGGACGGCCGGAGCTCGGCGCGATCCAGCTCACCACGGCCGCCGGCTGCGTGGCGATGGTCGAGCTGTTTCTTTCGGGCAAGCTTCCCGCAAGGGGATTCGTGCGGCAGGAGGATGCTAGCCTTGCCGACTTTCTCGCCACGCGCGAAGGCGGCCGGCTGGCCAGAGAGGCGCGCAGCTCCGAGACGAACGATTTTGCGGGAGCGTTCTCCACGAATAGAGCAGCTTAGGTGCGCGCAGAGACCGATAGACCGGATCTAGCGTCATCATGGGGTTTGACGAATTCAACCGAAGAGGGGAAGCTTGATATGGTCAATCGTCGTGAAATCGGATCACTCGTTGGGCTCGGCGCCGCCGCGGCGGCCATGGCGGCCGGCTCAGCCGTGTCCCAGGCCGTCGCCCAGACGCAGCCGGCCGAGAGCACGTTTGCTCAAATTCGCAGAACGAAAAAGCTCCGCATCGCCGGAATCGTCGGGACCGAGCCCTATTATCACAAGGACATTGCCACGGGGCAGTGGTCGGGCTTTTGCGTGAGCATGGCTACTGATCTCGCCAAGGCGCTGGAGGCCGAGGTCGAGATCATCGAATCGACCTGGGGCAACTCGGTCCTCGATCTTCAGAGCAACAAGATCGACATCATGTTCGGCCTCAGCCCGACGCCTTCGCGCGCCCTGATTGTCGAGTTCACGCGTCCGATCATGAACAACACCTTCACGGTCATCGCCAAGTCCGGTTTCGAACCGAAGACATGGGAAGATCTCAACAAGCCGGAAGTGCGGGTTGCCGTCGATATCGGCTCCACCCACGATCTCTACGCGCGCCGAACGCTGCCCAAAGCAACGCTTGTCGCACTCAAGACGCCTGATGAGGCCGTGCTGGCTGTGCAGGCCGGGCGGGCGGATTGCCTTATCCAGGTCGCGATGCTTTCGCTGGTGACGGTCAAGAAAAATGCGAAGGTGGGCAAGGTTATCATCCCGACTCCGGTCGCCTCGCAACCGACCTGCTGCGGCGTGCGGGTGGACGTCGATACTCGTTTCCGCACCTATGTCGATAACTGGCTGGAATACAGCCGCTCGCTCGGTGCGCTCCGCGAGTGGATTCTCTCGAGCCTGTCTCTGGTCAATATTCAGGAGCAGGACATTCCTCCCGGGCTTCAGTTTTGATCTCGTTCTGCCCGCGTCTTCAGCTGACGCGGGCAGTTTCGTTTTCGACCGACCGGCGTTCGACGAGACAGGGAACATCTGATCGATGCAACATGAGCGACATCCTCCGCTGGGCATCATCATGCTTGACGTCGCGATCGAGCGCCCGCCGGGAGACGTGGGGCATTCCGCAAGTTGGCCCTTCGACGTCGTCTTCAGGACGGTTCCGGGCGCGACCGCGCGAAAGATCGTGAACGGTGACGACGTCGACCTCATGGACGCATTCGTCGCGGCCGGCGACGAGTTGCGGGCAGACGGCGCGATCGGCCTGATCACGTCATGCGGCTTTCTGGCATCTCGTCAGAGCGGGCTTTCCGCGCGAATGAGCCTGCCGCTCGCGACGTCGAGCCTCTTGCAATTGCCCATGGTGGAGCGATGCCTTACGTCCGGGCGCCGCGCAGGGGTCGTCACCTACGACGCAGAGGCGTTGACGGACGGGCATTTTGCAGGCGCAGGCGCCGACCCACGGACGCCTCGCGTCGGCCTTCCGCCCGACGGTAGCTTGCGTGCACATATTGAGCACGGCCGCCCTTATGATCGAGACGGACTGCGGCGTGACGTGCACGGGGCCGTCAGCGCGCTGCTTTCTTGCAATCCGGGCATTGGCGCGATCGTCTTCGAATGCACTAATCTTCCGCCGTTCTCTCAGGAAGTGTCGCGCGAGTTCGGATTGCCGGTCTACGACATCATCACGCTCGGACGCTGGTTCTATTCGGGACTGATCCGGAGCGCCTATTCGCAATCGCCGAGCATGGGATAGCTGCGATGCATTATGACTGGAGTTTTGGCTTCCTTCTGCAATACAGCAGATTGATCGGTGTCGGCACCGCCTACACGATCGGCTTCACCATCCTCACCGCGGCGAGCGGATTCGTGATCGGATGCGTGGTTGCCATCACGAGCCTGTCCAAGGTGAGGTTCGTCTCGACGCCTCTCGTGATGCTGGTCGAGGTGTTTCGCTGCACGCCAGTGCTGGTTCAACTGGTGTGGATCTATTACGCGCTTCCGGTGCTGATTGGCGTCGAGCTATCCCCCGCCGTTGCGGCGTTCATCGCGCTGAGCTTCTACGGCGGCGCCTTCTATTCGGAGATCATACGCGGCGGCATCGTGTCGATCGATGTGGGGCAATGGGACGCCGGCCGCGCGCTGGGCATGCGCCGGTTCGATCTGATGAAGCGTATCGTCATGCCGCAGGCCCTGAAGCAGATGATTCCCCCGCTCGTCAACCAGGCCGTGCTGCAACTGAAGAACACCTCGCTGCTCTCAGTTCTGGCGGTTCCTGATCTGCTTTACCAGGGGCAGCTCATCACGTCCGCGACCTACCGGCCGTTGGAGACATACACCATGATCGCGGTCATCTACTTCCTCATCTTGTTCCCGATGACGCGCGCTGCGAGCGTGCTAGAAGCGCGCCTGGCGCGGTGAGGCACAACGATGTCCATCAAAGAGGGAAGCGGTCCCGTGTCTGATGTCCCGATGATCGAACTGGCTCATGTGAAGAAGGCGTTTGGTCCCGTCAGCGTCCTGAAGGACATATCCTTGCGGGTGCCTCGCGGCGGCGTCGTCGCACTGATCGGTCCGAGCGGATCGGGCAAGTCGACGTTGCTAAGGTGTCTCAATCTGCTGAGCATTCCGGAAAGCGGGTTCATCCGGGTCGGCGAAAGCACCATGGATTTCACCAATGGACACAAGCTGCCGGCAGACAGGGAGCTCGCGGCATTCCGAGCGCGGACGGGCATGGTGTTCCAGAATTTCAATTTGTTTCCGCATATGTCGACCATCCGGAACGTGATGGAGGGACCGGTCACGGTTCTTAAGGCCAATCCGGACGCGGCGCGCGAGACGGCGCTTGGGTTGCTGGAGAAGGTGGGGTTGAAGGACAAGGCGGACGTCACTCCCGACAAGCTGTCCGGCGGCCAGAAGCAGCGCGTGGCGATCGCGCGTGCCCTGGCGATGAAGCCGCAAGTGATGCTGTTCGACGAGGCGACGTCCGCGCTCGATCCTGAGCTGGTCGGAGAGGTCCTCGCGGTTGTCCGCCAACTCGCGGCGGAAGGAATGACCATGGTGCTCGTGACCCATGAGATGGCGTTTGCGCGCGAGGTCGCCGATAGCGTCGTCTTCATGCGCGATGGCGTCGTCGTGGAGGAGGGGCCGGCTCGGCAGGTGATCGACACGCCGAGACAGCCTGCAACGCGGGCCTTCCTTAGCCACTTCCACAGCAGCGGCTTGCAGCCAGTTGCGGCGAACGGATGACGTGACGGTCTGCGGTCGGATTGAAAGATGAAGCGGGATAGGGCGCCCTTGCGCATCGCTGTGATCGGCGCAGGCATCGTCGGTGCTGCGGCTGCATGGGAGCTAATCAAGGACGGACACGACGTTACTCTGATCGAGCCGGGAGAGCCGGGCGGGCCCCAGGCGGCAAGCTATGGCAACGGTGCCTGGATCAGCCCTGCCTCGATCATCCCGATGTCCATGCCCGGCCTGTGGCGCAAGCTGCCGGGTTATCTCTTCGATCCGAACGGGCCTCTGGTGCTGCGCTGGACGGCACTGCCTGCGCTGGCGCCTTGGCTCCTTCGTTTCCTTGCGGCCGGATGGACCATTGCGAAGGTTGAGCGTACCGCACGCCTACTCGCCTCGATCTTGCGCGACGGTCCGGCGCGGCACGGTGTGCTCGCACAGGAGATCGGGAAGCCGGATTACATACGCCAGACGGGTCTGCTCTATGCCTATCCCAATCGCCAGGCGTTCGACGACGAGGCCATCGCCTGGCGGCTTCGCAAGGACAATGGGCTCAATTGGAATGAGCTCGATGCCGACGAGCTGCGCCGCCGAGAGCCGGATTTGAGCTCCAACTATCAGTTCGGCGCCTTCGTCCACGAAGGAGCCTACTGCACCGATCCGGGCGGATATGTATGGGCCATCGTTGATGCCGCGCGTGCGCGCGGCGCACACCTGGTCAAGGCGCGCGCAAGCGGCTTTGTTGTCACCAACGGCCGTCTCGCGGCGGTCGTCACCGATCAGGGCCCGATCGAATGCGATCGTGCCGTGATCTGCGCCGGCATCTGGTCAAAGGCCCTTGCTGAGGCCGCAGGCGATCGCGTGCCGCTGGCGAGCGAGCGCGGCTATCACGGCGTGGTTGCATCGCCCGCCAGAGGCCCGAAGTTTCCGATTATGCCGAGCGATGGACGAATGGCCAACACGCCGACTCCGGCGGGCTTGCGCCTTTCGGGACAAGTGGAGCTCGCGCGAGTCGACGCCGAGCCGGACTGGGCGCGCGTCGAGATTCTCGTCACGCATGCTCTACGGACGTATCCTGGCCTTGGACCACGCGCCAGCCTGACGATCAATCGCTGGATGGGGCACCGGCCATCGACGCCGGACGGGCGTCCCGTCATCGGTCTGGCATCGGCTTCGCCCAATATTCTGCACGCGTTCGGACACGGGCACGTCGGCCTGGCTTCGGGCCCGATCACAGGCCGCGTCGTTGCCGATCTCATTGCAGGCAGGGAGGCTGGCATCGACCTCCGGCCATTCGCCGTATCGCGTTTTGCCATTGCCCCCTGGAGACGATCATGAAACTGCGAGGCGGCTACACCAACTATGGAGAGACGATCGGCATCCTGATGCTGGACACCAGGTTTCCGCGCCCCGCGCGGTGACATCGGAAATGCGTTCTCGTATGACTTTCCCGTGCGCTACAATACCGTGCGCTGCACGCGACCAAGATCATGGGCGATCATCCGGATGCGAGCCTTCGGGAGCCGTTCGTGGTGGCAGCGCAGGAGCTGGAAGCCGAAGGCGTCAAGGCGATCATGACAAGCTGCGGTTTCCTCGCTCCGTTCCAGGAAGCAGATCGCCGCGGCATTAAACGTTCCTGTTTTCACCTCGAGCTTGATCCAGGCGCCGCTGATCCACGCCATGCTGCCGCCGGGCAAGATCATCGACGTTTTCACGGAGAGCGGGGATAACATGAACGACGGTCACTTTCGCGGCGTCGGCAGGTCGCGGGACGACGCCCCCGTTCAGATCCGGGGCATGAAGTCTGATGCGCAGTTTCGGGCGACCTGCATTTTCGGCCGAGAAGAGCTCGATACCGACGTGCTGCGAGCTGAAATGACGCAAATCACGATTGCTCGGGCTCGATCTCCTTGGCTGGAGCTAGCTCAAACGTCCCCATGATGGATTGGAACGTCGGAGCGCGCGTCTATCCGCAGATCTCCAGAATGGCGAGCATGTAGATGCGGATCATGTCGACGAAATCGACGATATCGACCCGTTCGTCGGGCATGGTGTTGTAACGCCCGCCGGGACCGCAGACGATGCCTTCCATCTTGCCGGAATAGTGCAAATGTCCGGCATCGGTGCCGTAGAAGCAGCTCGGCGCAACGGGGCCGGTCGGCTGATCTTCGCCCCGCACCGTACGATAGGCGCGATTGATCGCTGCCACGATCGGGCTCGTGCGCGAGACCTCGAATGGCGGCATGGTCGGAACTCCAGAGCGGTCCTCCGACCTGATCTCGGCCTTGAGGCCCGGAAACCTTACTTCGAGCGCGTCGAGTTCGCGGCGCATGTCGGCCATCGCGCCGGCCTCGGTCTGCCCCGGCGCATAGCGGCCTGAGCCCTTGATCCGCACGAAGTCCGCGACCTGAGGCGTACGCCATTCGTGCAGCTCGCGTCCGAGCGCGCCGTGGACGACGCCGACATGGACTCGATTGATCCGTTCATGCTCCGGCGAGAGCGCGCCGGAAAACTTCATCGCATTCAGGCGCGGGATGAGGTCACAGGCCGCCGTGATCGCGTCGACCGCCTCTTCGCGCTTGGACAGATGGCGGGTGTTGCCGGTGAGCTCGATGATGAACATGAAGGCCGCGGCGTGCATGGTCATCGCTTTCAGATCGGTCGGCTCCGAATTGATGAAGTAATCGGCGCGCAGTCCCTGCTCGACCAGCGAGTAGGTACCGACCCCGCCTTGCAGCTCGCCCACGACGTAGGTGAGGATGACATCGCCCCGAAGTTTGACGCCGGCATCGATCAGCGTCTTGACGGCGCAGAAATAGGCGGCGTCGCCGGCCTTCATGTTGGAAACGCCGATGCCATAGATGAAGGAGTCGTCAACTTTGCCGGCCCAGGGATCGACAGTCCAACCTTCGGTCACCGGGTTGGTGTCGAGATGGCCGTTGAATATGAGGCTCTTGCCGCCGCCCGAGCCTTTCCAGCGGCCGACGGCGTTGACGCGGCCCTCGTCGCCGAATGGCGAGAGCTCGGTGTCGAGGCCGATCTCGCGCATGCGACCGGCCATGAACGCTGCAAGCTGCTTCTCGCCGTCCGACTTCGAGTAGCTCTTGTGCTGCACCATACGTGACAAAAGGTCGAGGGCGGCAGGCACATCGATCCGCGCGAGAAGTGTGTTGTGATCCATGGGGAAAAGATCCTTGTCGTCAGCCGACTGGCACGGGGGAGGCGGCCATCAGTTCGCGCGTGTAGGGATGAACGTGATCTGCGTCGAAATCCTCGGCCGGCAACAGGTCGACCAGTTCACCGCGGCGCATCACGGCGATGCGGTGGGCGATCTGACGGATGAGGTTGAGATCGTGGGTGATGAAGAGAAAGGCGGTTCCAGTCGCGGCGCGCAGCGCCAGCAGCAGTTCGATGATCTGTGCCTGCACCGAGACGTCCAGCGGCGCGGTGATCTCGTCGCAGATCACCAGCTTCGGTCGCGCGGCGAAAGCCCGCGCGATGGCGACGCGCTGCTTCTCGCCACCTGAGAGCTGGTGCGGCCACCGGCCGGCGTAGGAGGTCGGCAGGCGGACCTGCTCGAGCAGGCGGGGAATCTCGGCGACGTTTCCGCCATAGAGCTTCAGCGGGCGCGACAGAATCTCGCCGATCTTGTGGCGCGGGTTGAGCGAAGAGTCCGGATGCTGGAAGATGATCTGCACATCGCGGCGATAGGCCTCGCTCATGTCGCGGGCGCCCGTGATCACCTGATTGGCGAAGCAGACCTTGCCTGAGAAGCGAGCAAGACCGGTGAGTGCGCGCGCCACCGACGATTTGCCCGACCCGGATTCACCGACAAGACCAAGGATTTCTCCGGCCCGCACATCGAGCCCGATGCTCCTGGTCGCGGGCGCCGGCACATGGCTGAAAAGGCCGGCGCGGCCGTATTGGACTTCGATGTCCGAGGCCGAGAGAAGAATCTCGTCACTGGACTTGTCATGAACCAGGCGCCGCTCGGGTCTCGGCACCGCCTGCACGAGGACCTGCGTATCGGCATGGCGTGGGGCACGGAAGATGTCGGCGGCTGGGGCCTGCTCCACCAGACGGCCGCGTTTCAGCACTGCGACCCGGTCGGCGACCCGCGTCACCAGCGCGAGGTCGTGGGATATATAAAGTGCGGCAACGCCGGTTTCCTGCCGCAGCCGGGCGAACAGCTCGAGGATGCGCGCACCGGTGATGACGTCAAGCGCGGTGGTCGGCTCGTCGAAGAGGATGATGTCGGGGCGGCAGCCGAATGCCGTGGCAATGATGACGCGCTGTTTTTCGCCGCCGGAGATCTCGTGTGGATATCGGCGCATGATCGCGGCGGGATCGCGCAGTTCGACATGTCCGAGCAGGTCGACGGCCAGGGCGTCCGCTTCGCGGCGCCCCACGCCGCGATGCCTGATCAGCGTCTCCGTGACCTGCCGACCGATGGTGAGGGTCGGGTTGAGCGAGGTCGAGGGATCCTGGAACACCATGCCGAGCCGGCGTCCCCGGATCCTGGTCAGTTCCCGCGGGCTCAGGCCTTGGAGGTCGGTATCGCCGAGATGGAGGGAGCCCGCGATTTCGCGGGCATTGTCCGGCAAGTGGCGCATCAAGGCCCAGGCGAGCGAACTCTTGCCCGAGCCGGATTCGCCGACGAGGCCCAGCACCTCGCCCGGTGCGATCTCGAGCGAGATGTCGTGCAGTACGCGCACAGGCCCCGCAGCCGTCGCGTAGTCCAGCGTATAGTTCTTGACGGCAAGGGCCGGCATCACCGCTCGTCCTTCGGATTGAGGGCGTCGCGAAGGCCATCGCCCAGCAAGTTGAAGGCAATGGCGGTGAGCGCGATCGCCGCGGCAGGCACGATCAGGCCCCACGGCGCCTGGTACATGTACTGCCGGGCATCCGCCACCATGAGCCCCCATTCGGATGCGGGCGGCTGGGCGCCGACACCGAGGAAGCTGAGCGTTGCGAACAGCATTACGGCAAAGGACACGCGAATGGTGGATTCGATCACGATCGGCGCCATGACGTTGGGCAGCATCTCGCGGAAGATGATCCAGCCTGCGCCCTCGCCACGCGCGATGGCCGCCTTGACGTAGTCCTGATTGCGCACGTTGAGTGCAACCGAACGCGTGACGCGCGCCATGCCGGGTGCAAAAGCCACCGCAATGGCGATGACGGCGTTGCCGGCGCCATTGCCGAGCGTCGAGACCAGCAACAGGGCCAGCAGAAGGCCTGGGATCGCCATCACCGCGTCGTTCGTGCGCATGATGGCCTCGTCGGTTCGGCCGCCGAGATAGGCCGAGCCGACGCCGATGATGGCGCCGGCCGCGCTGCCGACAAAGGTGGCGATCAGAGCCATTGGCACGGTCGACCGGGCGCCGACCATCAGGCGGCTCAGGATGTCGCGGCCGAATTGGTCCGCGCCGAGCCAGTTCTGCCAGCCGGGTGGACGAAACCGGCCAAGAAAATCGATTTTCTCGGGCGCGTACGGGGCAAGCGACGGCCCGAACAGACATGCAATGGCGATGAGCGCCAGGAGGGTGACGCCGACGAGCCCCTGCGGTCTTCGGATCAGGCGGACGAACAGCTCAATCATAGCGGATCCGCGGGTCGAGAAGGGCATAGGCCATGTCGGCAAGCGTGTTGGTGACCGCATAGGTCGCCGCCATGATCAAAGCGCCGGCCTGGATCGACGGCAGGTCGCGCGTGGTGATTGCGACCATCAGGGCCCGTCCGATGCCGGGAATAGCGAAGATCTCCTCGATCACGATGATGCCGCCGAGCAGGTAGCCGACATCGAGCGCGATGATCGTCACCACCGGCAACAGCGCGTTGCGCAGCGCGTGACGAAACAGCACGCTGCGTTCCGGCAGGCCCTTCAAACGGGCAGCGCGAATATAGTCCGATTTCAGCACGTCCAGCGTCTCGGAGCGCATCATGCGCATCACATGCGCGATGAGGATCACCGAAATCGTCAGCACGGGCAGCGCCAGATGAGAAATGCCCTCGCCCAAATGTTCCTGCGGCGAGACGTAGCCCGTCGCGGGCAACCAATGCAACGTGTCGGCCAGCAGGAGCGCAAGCAGCGTTGCAGTAACGAATTCGGGCAACGAGACACCGAGATATGCGATCAGGCTGAGGCCTGTGTCGGCGAACCTGCCTTGCCGCAGCGCCGCCACCACGCCGAGCGGTACGGCGACGACCAGCGTGACCAGGATGGACGATGCCGCGAGCAGCAGCGAACGCGACAGTGCGCTCAGCATTTCCGGTCCGACGGGCTGGCTGGTCCGCATCGAGATGCCGAAATCGCCGGTGAAAACGTGGCCGGCCCAGCGCAGATATTGCTGCCAGGCCGGAGCGTCGAGCCCAAGCCTCGCCCTGAGCGCAGCCAGCATCTCCGGCGTCGCGTTCTCGCCAAGCAGCGACTGGGCCGCGTCGGCCGGCAGAATCTGCGTGATGGCGAACACCAGCATCGAGACCACGATGACGGTGTAAACCATCAGCAGCAGACGGCGGCCAAACCAGACGAGCGACACTCGAAGTCTCCGCGTCAGCCGCGCTTCGGCGCACCGGCGCCGAGCGACACGAGATCGAGACGGAATACCGAACCGCGCGGATGCAACGTGTAGCCCTCGACATAGGCTCGCTGCGCAGCAAGAAGATCAAAGAATGCCGAGATCACGGAGGGCACTTCCATATTCATCATCTCCTGCGCCTTCGCATAGAGCGCGGCACGCTTCGCCTCGTCGGTCTCGACACGGGCCGCATTGACGATTGTGTCGAAAGTGCTGTTGTTCCAGCGTGTCTCGTTCCAGGTCGCGTTGGAGGTAAAAAGCAGGTTGAAGATCGCATCCGCCGTCGGCTGCATGTTGTAGAAGCCGACGTAGAAGTTCCCCTTCTTCCAGACCTGATCGAGATAGGTCGCGTGCGGCATTGTCTGCAGGTTGATGCGGAAGCCGGCCGCAGCGGCCATCTCGCGAACCGCGACGCCGAGTTGGGTGCGGGTCGCCGGCTTGTCGGACGCGATCAGCGTCAGATCGATACCGTTGGGATAACCGGCCTCGGCCAGAAGCTGCTTCGCCTTGGCGATGTCGGGCTTCTTCATCGAAATGTTTTTGTAGAAGTGATAGGCGGAGTTCAGGGGGGTGTCGTTGCCCGGCGTGCCGTACCCGCCGGCGACGAAACCGACGGTCGCCTCGCGGTCGACTGCCAGGGCGAGCGCCTGGCGAACCCTGATGTCGTTGAAGGGCTTCTGATCGCATCCAAGGATGATATTGAGGAATTGGCCGGACGGGACGCGCAGCGCCTTGACGCCACCGGTCTTCGCAAGTCGCTCATATTCGCCAGGCGTCGTCGTCAGAAGCAGGTCGATCTCGCCTGAGATCATTGCCGAGGCTTCGGCCGTGCGATCGGGATAGACGAGCAGTTCCACGCCGTCGAGGTAAGGCCGCGTCGGGTCGTAGTAGGCGGCGTTGCGTTCGACCACGATCTTTCGATCGGGCTCATAGGATACCAGCTTGAAGGGCCCTGTGCCGTTCGCCCTGGTGGACAGGCTGGCGAGGTCGGACGCGATGACCTTCGCCGGGACGATCCGCGCGTTGAGGTAAGTGAGGGCCACCGGTAGGTCGGCGTAGGCACCGGAGAGCGTGAACTTGACGGCCAGCGGATCGATCGCCGCAACCTCCTTGATCGGCCCGACATTGGTCCGCCCGGGGGAGGCCGTTTTCGGATCGAGGATAGCTGTGATGCTGGCGACGACGTCTTCGGACGTCAGCGGCGAACCATCGTGGAACGTCACACCAGGGCGCAGCTTGAAGATCCACTCGGTGCGCGTCTCGTTTGGCTCCCAGGATAGCGCGAGGTCCGGCTCGACCGTCATGTCAGGCTTCAGCCGGGTCAGGTTGGAATAGAGCAATTCGGTGACGAGATATTCCGGATTGACCCGCGCCAGCATCGGGTGAATCACCGACGCGTCCTGGTCGAGCGACATCCGCAGCACGCCGCCGCGCTTGGGGGTATCGGCGCCGGCAGTCCTGGGGAGAGTGACGAGGCTGATGGCCGTGCCGGCAAGAAACACGCGACGGGTTACGGACAGCATGGGAGAGGCTCCTCGAGT
This sequence comes from Bradyrhizobium sp. PRIMUS42, assembly GCF_023006515.1. Taxonomy (NCBI): domain Bacteria; kingdom Pseudomonadati; phylum Pseudomonadota; class Alphaproteobacteria; order Hyphomicrobiales; family Nitrobacteraceae; genus Bradyrhizobium; species Bradyrhizobium sp. PRIMUS42. The sequence continues at coordinate 21,374 of NZ_JALBGZ010000003.1, read as the reverse complement.
TAGCGAATGGCGGTTGCTTCGGGCGAGAGATCGGGACGGAATTCGGCGGCCAGATAGGCGAGGACCGACTTCGCGAGCGCGACGATGTCGGTGAGCGTCGTGAATTCGCCGGGCGCGTGAATGCGGCTGTTCGTGCGACCAAGGCCCGTGAGAAGGATCTCCTGCATGCCGGTCGCCTGCACCCACCCGAAGTCGGAACAGCTCGTCGCGCCCCATTTGGCGAATTCGTCGGGTGCGTAGCCGAACCCGGCCGACAGTGCGTCCTGCCAGCGCGGCCAGTGAGGACCGGTCGGATCCGACGTCGGCATCAGGTGCCCCGTGAGGACAATCTCGATCGCAGCGTGGGGCGCGGCCGTGCGGATCGCGCTTTCGATTTCGCTGCGTGCTGCGAGGAAGTCCTCCTCCGGTGCGTAGCGGCGGCAGATGAGGATCTCGAACTGCGAGGGAATCTGGCCGCCGCATTGGCCGCCATGCGCGGCGGAAATGTCGAGCTGCGAGGCGAGCGGACCCGTCGCGCCTGGCGGGGCGGGCAGGGCGGAGATGCGCTTTGCGATCTCCGGCTTTAGTGCGGCGAGCGCATTGAGGATCGGCAATGCGGCCTCGATGGCATTGGCGCCGGCTCCGGCGCGCGCGGCCTCGCTCGCATGAACCGTCCGGCCATGGACCTTCACCAGCAGCGTGAAAAGACCGAAGCATCCGGCCCAGATTCGTGGTGCTGCGGCTCCGTTGAAGTTGAGGATGTGCCCTTCGAGCAGGCCCTGCTCGGCGAGATAACGTACTCCGGGATAGAGCCCGCCTTCCTCGTCGGTGCAGAGCAGCAGCATTGGATCGTAGCCCAGCTGCAGGCCCGTTCTGTCGGCGGCGCGCAGCGCCAGCAGCACGGCGGCGATGGTGCCCTTCATATCGGCGGCGCCAAGGCCGATCAGGCGATCGCCATCGCGCGTCAAACGCAGCGGATCGGTTGTCCAGCCGGGCGAAGCAGGCACGGTATCGATGTGAAAATACAACCCCAGGGCCGGTTTGCCGGAGCGGCGGCGTGCGATGAGATTGGTGCGCGTACCATGCGCTGGGCCGCCGGCGACGCGCCACAAATGATCGGGTACGTCGACGCGCCGACATTCCAGGCGGAGGGTTGCGAACACGCTCTCCATCAGAGCGGCAAATGCACCGTATCCCGCGCCGGGCGGAAAACTTGTGTCCACTGCGATCATCCGCGCGAGATCGTCGATCGCACTTTCAGCAGTGCGTTCGATTTCGGCGAAGCTGTCGGCCAGAGGCCCGGTGAGCGATGGAGGTGAAATCATTTGCGGTCGTCGATTTCTATATTCTATAAAGAAATAGACGATGGACTCCGACTGCTGTCAATTCCAAAGAATGAGGCACATGTGACCGGCAAACAGGCAAAGGCAGCGACCGGCGGCCCCTCGAGCCTGCCGGTTCCGCTGTACGAGCACGTAAAGCGGCAGATCGCCGAGGCGATCCTCATCGGGGAATTATCCCCAGGCACTGTCTTGCCGGGCGAGGTCGCGCTGGCCGCACGGTATGGAGTTGCGGTCGGCACCATGCGCCGCGCGCTGGCCGATCTGACGGCTGACGGCATGCTGGTGCGCCGTCGCAAGACCGGAACGGTCGTGACCGGCCGCGCGCCGCAGCACAGTCTTCGCTTCTTCTTTCAGTATTTTCGCCTGCATGGCGAGGACGGAACCTTGCGGCATTCCACGCCCAAGGTCCTGTCGGTGCAGATTGGACCTGCCGATCCTGAAGAGGCCGCGCTCTTTGCAGAGCCTGTTGGCGAGCCACTTATCCGTCTGCACCGCATCCGATTGGTTGGCAGAGCACCCGTGATGCATTCGCGGATTCGCCTGGTTGCGCGCCGTGTTACCGATTTCCCGGATGTGGCGGCCCGGGTACCCGCGCTTCTCTACCTCCATTTGCTCGATGCTTACGGTATTCGGATTGCGGCGGTGCGTGAGAAGCTCACGGCTGAACTTGCCGACAAACACGACCGTCGCCTGCTAGTGCTGCCCTCCCCAAATGCCGTCCTCGTGATCCGCGAGGAAGCTTACGACCAGGCGGGCGTGTTGACGCTGCTCAGCGAGCACCGCGCGACGACAAAGCATCATCACTACGTGAATGAGATCAGCTGAGACGCGCATGACCCGATCAGCTGGGATCGTCCAGTCATGAGCGCGCGCCCTGAGGCAATCCATCTTCGGCGATGCAATCCGGGCTGAGGTCAAGGCTAGAACGTGCGGACGATGTCGTGATCCGGTTCGGCGCAGGAAACCGGGTCGTGACAGCTGAAGTACCATCAGCGATTGCATAAAGCAGCCGGCCTAGGAGAGAGCGACGCAATCAGCGCCCTTCGTAAACCGGTCGACGCTTTTGAGCCTCGGCATCCCGGCCTTCCTGGAAATCTCGGGTCTTGAGCAGCGCGAAATATTGTTCGCCGAGCTTCGCCATGGCCGCACTCTCCGATTCTTCGAGTGCCATGCGGGAGCTGGCTAGAGAGGCTTTGGTGCCGAGCGGAGAGGACGCAGCGATCTTGTTCGCAATTTCGATCGCCTTCGTGAGAGCCGCCTCCCGGTTTGGGGCCAAAATCTGAACGGTCCCCATTCGGAAGGCCTCTTTGGCTCCCCAATGATCTCCCGTCAGAATGTATCGCATGGCGTTTCCCCAACCGGCTTCTCTGGGAAAGCGGATCGTGGCACCGCCTCCAGGAAATCGACCATGCGTATTTTCATCCTGGCCGAACTCCGTGTCTTCCGAAGCGACGCGTATGTCGGCAGCAAGGAAGATCTCATGGGCCAAGTTCCAGGTGTCGCCATGGACGGCAATGACGAGCGGCTTCGTGAGGCTTGGTTTGCCCCGACCCGTCGGGTCGATGAAGCCTGGTCCATCCAGAAGTTTCCGACCCGACTGGGTGAACGATTTGGTGGCATCAACATCGATGCCTTTGGAGAAGCGATCGCCATGGCCGAACAGCACCGCGGCACGAAGCGATGGGTCCTGATCATAGTCATAGTATGCTCTCGCCAGTCCTTCCAGCGCCTCTGGGTCGATGCGGTTGTCGATGTAGGGCCGGTTGATGCCGATCAATACGACCTGTCCCTGGCGTTCGACCGTGATCTTCGTCTGAGGGCTGTATGGAATTTCGGCCATGCGAGCCGTCCGATCATTTTGTGCTGACGTGGACGGCGCGCCTCCGGTCTGTTGCGCGTGCAAGGGCGACAGCCAAAGCAGGACGACCGCAAGCGAGACCGTCACTCTGTCGAAACGAAACATCTTGATCTCTCCCGGAGAAGCGAGGGTATCTGCTGGAATTGGAATGAGTGGCCAAGAGCTCTGACGCACCTGGCTGCAGGACCGATATCGGTGTCTGGCTCAATGGCTCAATGGACACTCATCCTATGATCGGCGAGCGCAAACACATCATCAGGCGAGTGTGAACGATAGCGTCCCAAGTCCCTGGATCGTGCTTTCGATCTTGTCGCCGGCTTTCAACCAAATTTGCTTCTCCTTGGGATATCCCGTGATCACGCCAGAAGGCGTTCCGGTGAAGATGATGTCCCCCGGTTCGAGAGCGAGCAGCCGGGAGGCGTACGCGATGATCTTCTGAGGATTGAAGATCAGTTTCGTCGTGTTCGACGATTGCCGCACTTCTCCGTTCACGCGAGTCTCGAGGTCCAGATTGTTGGGATCGATCTGATCGGCGGAAACGAAATATGGGCCGATGGGGGCGAAATCATCGAGCGTCTTGCCGACCATCCACTGGCCGCCGGGAACCTCCAGCTGCAGGTCTCGCGACGTAAAATCGTTGCCTACGGCGTATCCGGCGACGTATGACAGAGCATCCTCAGCGCGGACATTGCGCGCCTTGCGGCCAATCACGACGACCAGCTCGGTCTCATAGTCGAACTTGTAGCAGACGTCTCGCGGCGGAAGTTGCACCGTCACCATGTGCGGTGCAAGCGAGTTGTTGTACTTGTTGAAGAGGATAGGTAGAGGAGGCAGTTTCTGGCCCGTTTCCTCGACGTGTTCTCGGTAATTGAGGCCGAGGCAGACGATCTTTCCAGGCTTCGTGAATAGACGCCCGAACTTGATCTTCGATTCATCGAGGAATGCAGCTTTTGCGTTGGGCGCCTTGAGAGCAGTATCTACGAGGGTTTTCAGCTCGGCATTGCCGCCGTTAACGAGGAGCGCCTCCAAAGTGAGCGGTGCCGATAATCCGAGGAGCTTGGTCGCGGCGGCCACGTCGAGTACGCCGGCGGCGGTCTTCACTCCCATGGTTTCGCGCCCGTCGTCCTGGCGTATCGACAATATAGTGAGCTTGCGAGGCAGTTCATCGCTCCCGTTGCTCCGCGACGCCGTTTCACCCGCAGCTTGCGCACTGACCTTAGTAGTGGCAAGGGCGGCCGCGGCAAGGCCTGCTTTCATCAGCTTTCGGCGTGAGTGCATGATAGTCTCCTTGGATGTATTGTTGGTGAGGCGACTGAAGTTGTTTTCGCTGTGGCTGCTCAGCGGTAGGTTACGTCACGGGGTAGATCGAAGGGACTTGTGGGCCGGGCAGTTCCTCGCGGCTCCAACGAGTTTGTCATGAGAACAATAGGATGGACGTATCGCACGCGCTCCGGCTAATTCGGCTAGGCGCTATTCATCGGAGAATGGTTCCGCTTACAGATCCATATGTCTGCCGAAGGTCATGCCGCGGGTGTAAATAGCGGCAGAAGATGAGCTGGGATCGTCCAGTCATCTGGGATCGTCCAGTCATCTGGGATCGTCCAGTCATGAGCGCGCGCCCAGAGGCAATCCATCTTCAGCGATGCAATCCGTGCTGAGGTCCGCAATCGAGGGGCAACCAATTTGTGCCATGGTGTTGTCGATCTCTGCGAACATCATGTTGAGGACCTCCGTTACGCCAATTTCGCCCCGAGCCGCCAACCCGTAGAGTGTCGCGCGACCAAGTTGAACCGCGTTTGCTCCAAGAGCGAGCGCCTTCACGATATCTGCGCCGCGGCGGAAACCGCTGTCGATGAGGATCGGTTGTGTGATCTTGCTTCTTGTTTCGGCCAAGACTTGAAGCGGGGAGATCGCGTCCCCCAGCTGCCGACCTCCGTGATTTGACAGGATTACGCCGTCCGCGCCCTCAGCGACGCATCGCACGGCATCGTCCGGCCGCAACACTCCCTTGACCAATAGCTGATGAGGCCAGATGGAACGCAACCACTTCAGATCTTTCCAGCTGAAGGTCGTGTTCAGGCCTCGTCTCATTTGCCCAGCCTGGCTTGCCGTATCCGAAGCGTCACTTCTGGTAAAGTTCGCCACCTTCGGCATGCCGTGCTTTGCGAAGTCGAGTGCCCAGCTTGGATGCGTCAGGCCATCGACGAGCAAGCTCGATGAGTAATTCAACGGCAACTTGAAGCCATTGCGATTGTCGCGCTCTCTGAGCCCGTCCACCCCGAGATCGACCGTGAGAATGAGCTTTGAGTAGCCTGCTGCCTTGGCCCGCTCTACCAATTGTTGCGACAACGTCTTGTTCAACACATAGAGCTGGAACCACTTGTCTCCGCCGGCATTTTGCGCCACGTCCTCAATGGACACTGTTGAAGCGGTCGACAAGGCAAATGGAATGTTGGCCTTCTCAGCGGCTCGCGCCAACGCGATGTCCCCGTTAGGCCAGAACGCGCCATTCAAGCCGGTCGGGGCAATAATGATCGGTGCATCATACTTCTTTCCAAACAAGACAGTCGAAATGTCTCGTTTGCTGATGTCGAGCAGCCGTTTGGGACGGAAAACAAGGCGTTCGAATATTTCCCTGTTGTGCAACAAGGACCATTCGCCTCCCGCACCACCCTCAAGGTAGTCAAAAACAATTTTTGGCAAACGGGCCCTCGCCAGCTCGCGATAGTCAAGAGCGTTTACTGGAGCGTCTCCATAGTTGAAAAACGTCGTCCCTCCTGGCGAGTTGGCAAGTGCCCCTCCCACTGCCGCTCCGCCAATGCCAAAAAGCACATTCCGACGAGAAATCATGTTCAATCCTTCACCGCCGCCAATCGCTTGTTGGCGATGAGCGAAATCAGAAGAGGAAAGGGCGCCAAGAAGACGCCTAGGCCGGCCATCTGAATGGCGAACAGCAGGCTGTCACACGCAAGGCGCGCTTCCAGCAAATTTCACTCCGTGACCTGCTTTGGCAAACCAAAGGTCCCATAGACCTGGCCCGCTCTTCAGTTTGATCAACGTCATTTCTGCCAAATCTCTAGCTCTACGTATCGGGCCGAACCCTTCGCGAAGGCTTCGATCAGCCACTGGTCGAAATGAAGATTCGAACAGACGGTGGGATGGCAGCTCGCTCGATGTTGCTTCCTCCAATGGCGTCGCTCGGGTCCGCTCGGTATGGCTCCCAAGAAGTTGTGATGTTAATTATTGACTAGTAAGTAAGTTAATTGAAGTGACTCGCGGTTGTCAACCGAGTTGCTCCGCCGCGCGATGATCGACGCGGGAGCATCCGTTGTGTCACTGTATCCGGAAGGGAAACCAAGGCTGGGCCAACAGACGGGAAAAGCGCATCAATACGGCGCGCCGACTTGTCAAGTTCGCCCCCGACGTCCTCACTTCTAAACACGGCGGCCAGCGGCCGTTCGGCTGTTTCACATCGATGGAATGCTGGAGGGGATTTGACCGCTCCGGGAGCTGGCGCCGGACGAGAGCCGTTCCCCCGGGGCCCGATACCCTGGTCATCAACTATCCGGCCCGGAGCTGCGAACTCGAAGGAAAAAGTGGTGCGGCACGACGTATCGCCATCCGTCGCCGCGCGCTCGCCGACTACTCTCCGCACTAGAATCGAGATGAGGGGCGGATCGTCATTGCGAGCGAAGCGACGAAATCCAACGCGCCAGGCGGAGAAATTGGATTGCTTCGTCGCTTTCGCTCCTCCCAAGACGGCCTTGTGATCAACGTGCCTTCACCCGCTTCAGCAAGTCTCAAGGACGGAAGCCGAAGCGGGGAGGTCCCAATTCGCCCGCGAGTTTCGGTCCGGCCATGTCGATCCACTCGGCGAGGCGCGCCCTTGTTTCGACTGGATGGATGATGTCGTGAAAGGCAAAGGCTTCAGCCTGACGAAATGGCGATTGCAGTGTGGCGAACTGCTCCTCCAACTCGGCCCGTTTCGCACCCGGGTCCGGAGCGGCGTCAATCTCGCGCTTGAAAGCGATGGCGACGCCCCCTTCCACCGGGATGGCGCCGCTCTCTGCCGAGGGCCAAGCGAGAACGAACGTGCCCGTCGGTTTGTGGGCGTAAGCGCCAAGACCCATCGACTTGCGGATGATGACCGACGCCCACGGCACAGTTGAAAGCGCGACCGCAGCGAGTGCCGCAGCGCCGTGCCGGATGGTCGCGGCAGCTTCCGCCTCCGGGCCGATCATGAATCCGGGCTCGTCGACCAAGGTGACGATCGGCACATGAAATAGTTGGCACAAGTCTACAAAGCGCCTGACCTTTTGCGCCCCTTCGGCGGTCAACGATCCCGCATAATGACGCGGGTCACTCGCGAAGACGCCGACCGAATGACCGCACAACCGGGCGAATGCGGTGATCTGGCCTGGACCGAAACGTCGGCCCATTTCGAAGACCGAGAACTGATCGAAGATGCCGTCCATGACCTTGCGCACGTCGTATGTTCGTCGCCGGTTTGACGGCACGATGGTCTCGAGCGCCCCAGCTGCCTCCGCCAGTGGATCCCGCGGCGGTGCTTTCGGCGGCAGTTCCCAGACGTTATGCGGCAGGTAGGACAGAAATTGTCGGATCCGCTCGAACGCGGCCTTTTCATCCTCGACCACGTCGTCGACGAGCCCACTGCGCGCGTGAATATCGGGCCCGCCCAATTCCTCCTTGGTCACCTTGACGCCCAGGGCTCGCTCGACCAGCGCCGGGCCACCTGCAAGGATTTGCGCCGACCGCGTCATCACGGTGTAGTGCGAGGCCGCCAGGCGCCCGGCTGGAAGGCCGGCCACCGCCCCTAGAGCCGCGCTGACGACGGGGACGGCGTTTAGGCATCTTGCCATCGACTCGAAACGATTGGGAGCATAGACCGGCTCCGGCAAGGTAGGAGCATTCTTGCCGCCGCTGCCCGTGATGCTTGCTCCCGATCCTTCATGCAGGCGCACCAGCGGAAGTCGGTATCTCAAAGCAACTTCCTCGGTATAGATGCTCTTCCGCAGCCCCGCCGGATTGGGCGAGCCGGCATTCATCGTGAAATCTTCGCCCGCAGCGATGCAGCGACGGCCGCCGATGCGGCCGAATCCCAGCACGAAATTGGCCGGTGTGAAGATGAGTTCCCCGGCGTCGCTTCTTTCGCTTGATCCCGCCAGGGGGCCGATCTCGCTGAAAGATTCGGCGTCAAGCACGCCCAGGATCCGCTCCCGAATCGTGAGCTTGCCTCTCGCATGCTGCTTGCGAACGGCTTCGTCGCCGCCCTGGAGCTTGCCGAGCCGCCGCCGTTCGTTGATCTCGGCTGCTCGGTCCTGCGGCTGCTCATCGGCCATGATTGCCCTCTGGTTCATGCTGACACGATCACCATGACCGGATCGCCCTCTGCCAGCGTATCGTCGGGCTGCCGCAATAGCCTTGCAACCGTACCACGGGCAGGGCTGGTCAGCGGTATCTCCATCTTCATGGCTTCGAGCAGTGCGAAGTCCTGACCAGCCTCCAGCAGATCGCCCTCGCTCACGCTGAAGCTCAAGAGCCGTCCCGCCAATTCCGCCCGTATCGTTGTTTCGCTCATTTGCAGCCTTTCATTCCAATCTTCAGCGCGCACTAATCGGCGGACGGGATGACACTGCCAGCTGACCGGCTTCATTCGGGGCCGAACCTCGGCTCAGTGAAAGCCGACCTCTGCTTGGCGACCGGATTCAGATCGGGAAGCAGCGAATGAAGGCGGCAAACAGCTTTTCATCGCTCGGGCTCACCAGTTTGGATCCGATCGCTTCGGCAAGGTCGAGATCATGGTTGGTAACGCTCAACCATGCCTTGGAATCCGCCGTGACCTTCAATCCCGCGTCACCGACATGGCGGTCGGGAACGACCTCCAGCTTCCGGTCCTTGATGACGACCGTCGCATCGAGCGTGGTCGTCCCCGTGAAGCTCAGATGTGTCACAAGGTCCAACCCTTTGGCCCTGCCGCGCTGGAAACCAAGCGACAGGGAGAAGAGGTAGCCCTGAATGTTGGCGCTATAGCGGCCCGAGGTGACATACTGGACCTTCTTGTGAGGGAAGCGCCGTGTGACCGTGTCCTCGGCATCGGTGTCCCGGATCACGTAGACGAACTCGTCTTTATCGATCAGCGGCTTGACCACCTCCGCAAAGTGGGCGTCGCGGTTCTCCAGGAAGGGGCCGATGACATCTTCGCCGGCCGGACAGGCCGCGATGCAATAGGCGGCCTTGTAGCCCGGTTTGAATGAGAGCGACTGCCAGATGTTCAGTGTTTCCGTGCGGGGCACGCGTGAGCGATAGTCCTTGGCATCTTTCGAATCGGCAACGTTCTCGACCCACTGCGCAAAGTTGCCGAGAAAGTCGTGATAGTTGTGGGTCTGGCAGGACAGGAAATCGAAGCCGCCGTCCGGTTTGATCGCCCCGACCGGGCAGGCGGCGACGCACAATTTGCATTCCAGGCAGGGATTGTAGTCGATCGGCTGATCATAGGCGTCGACCTCCCGTCCAAGCAGAATCGTGCCGAGCACCATGAAGCTTCCGAACTTCGGATGGATGATGCTGCGATGGATTCCCATGCGACCGAGCCCGGCCTCCACCGCGATCGGCTTGTGCTGGACCATCATGACCCGTGGCAGATCCATCTCCATCGGAAAGGCGGCCACCGAATTGCAGGCCGGGATGCCGTGCTCTTCGAGCGCGCGGACGATCGCGCGCGCAGTTTCGTTCGCATGATCATAGGTGCCGTGGAATTCCTCGTTGGCGACCGAACGGGCTGGGGAACGGACCGGCTCACGGTTCATGCTGCAAGCGATCGCGAGCAAGGACCGCGTGCGGCCGTAGACCTTCCGGATGACTTTTACCTGAGGTGCGATCGCGGCGCGATTGATCTCGATGATGCCTGCATCATCAGCGCCGCAGTCGCGCGCGATCTGCTTGATCAGACTCGCAGAAACGGGGATGTCGGCAACTTGCTGACGGCTGCGGGAGCGGACGCTCTTCACCGTGGGGTGATCTTCAAGGCTCAAGGCGATCCCCTATCTCGATAGAATGGCTCGTCATCGCTTCCCTCCGTGCCTTGTGTGAGGGTTATAACGAGAAATGGCCACTTCACCAACAGCAATTCAAAAAACGAACTGACAGATAGTTGCTGGACCCGCGTCGTTCGCTTGGTCGATCGCTTGTAAGTATGAGAAAAATAAGGGAATTTCAGGTATAATTCGACTGCCTTTGTTGGATGTAGAAAATCTAGATGGGGGCAGGAATAGTTGGGTGCTTGTCGGGTCTAAAAAAGGAACTATATATTTGCTCCCGCGTCGCCTTGGGTGTCTACATCCATGTGCAAACAAAAAAGCGCCATTCGGCAGTGGGGCTGACCGGGAAAAGCCAAGCCCCTGACTTGCCGCGCATGCAATAGCCTTCCGCTCCTTCAATCCGAGATCCAGGTGCCCTCGAACGAAGTTGCTCGACCCCGTTCGGTGATGCGTGCGTGTCCATGTAGATCGAGCTACGCGGAGCCTGTCCGACGACGGTGGTCCAGTGCAGCGCGATGCGGCGTTCCTGGCAGCGGCGACCTATGGCTGCTCGATCAGCGAGGGCGCGCTGCAGATCCATGATCCTCGAGACCGCGCGGAAGCGCGACAGGGGCGAGGACGTCGCGCTCGAAGCGTCGATGTGCAAGTATTTCGCGACCGAGATGTGCGGCCGCGTGGCCGATCGTTGCGTGCAGATGTTCGGCGGTGCCGGCTACATCGCCGATCACTCCTCGATCGAGCGCTGGTGCAGAGACGTGCGGCTGTTCCGCCTCTACGAGGGGACCAGCCAGATTCACCAGCTCAACATCGCGCGCCTCATACTGCGGGATGCGGTGTGAGCCGCCTACTGACGCAAGGACGGCGAAGACTCCCCAGAAGCGCCCCTCCCTCAAGAAGGGGGAGATTGAAGGGTAAGGCCGGAATAGCGCCGGAGGGGGCACCTAGTGTCCCCTGTACCTGAAGCGAATAGAGCGCCGTGAGATAGTCAGCGAAAAACGACACGCCAACCTCGGGCCCGATGCCATCCGGTCTCACCAAAAAAGGTCTCCAGCGGGCACGCAAATTTACTCCGCGAGACCGCCCGATCGCGCCATTCCGATCACCGGCACACCGGATTCGAAGTCTCTAACGTCGGCTGCTAGTCCAGGATCTTCAGTCCTTCTGCGCTACTCCGGCTTGATGTTGCCGGCGGTCACGATGTGACGCCATTTCTCGATCGATGCATCGATATGAGCAACATATTCCTGTGTCGTGGAGCCGACGGATTGGTAACCGATTTCATCGAACCGCCGGCGCAGATCGTCAGATTGGAGCGCGCCCTGCGCGGCGGCGGCGAGTTGGGAGAGGATCGCCGGCGGCAGATTGGCGGGCCCCACGATTCCAAAGTCCGGCGCGGCATCTACCTTTGGCAGACCGGCCTCTGCCATGCTGGGCACGTCAGGTAGGTGCGCGCTACGTCCCGTCGTAATTCCCAGCGCCTTCAGCTTGTTGCCGCGAACATGCTCGAGAACGGCGGGGATGGTGCTGAACGTAAAATCGACCTTGCCGCCGAGCAGGTCGACGATCGATGGCCCGCCGCCGCGATAAGGCACCGCGACAACGTCGATGCCGGCCTCCTGCCGGAACTGTTCGCAGCCGAGGTGGACCGCCGTACCGAGGCCGGCGGTCGCCATGCTGAGCGCGCCGGGCTTGGATTTGGCGAGCGTGATCAGTTCCTTGACGTTGTTGACGGGAAGAGCTTCCGGGACGACCAGCACCAGCGAGGTCCGCGCCAGCAGCGACACTGGCGTGAAATCCTTTTTGGTATCATACGGCAATTTGGCGCCGAACAGGCTGGGATTGATGGTGAACGCGCTGTCGACAACGCCGATAGTGTAGCCGTCGGGCGCGGCCGTGGCGATCGCCTGGGTGCCGATCATGCTTGCCCCGCCACCGCGGTTATCGACGAACAGAGACTGGCCGAGCTGCTCCGCCATGGCGGCGGCGACGAGACGAGCCACGATATCAGACGCGCCGCCGGCCGCATAGGGAACGACAACGCGGACGGGACGCTGCGGATAGGCTTGCTGCTGCGCGTGCGCGCCAGAGAGCGACATTGACGCGGCGGACGTCAGTCCGATCAGCAGCGAACGCCGGTTGATGCTTTCCATGAATTTCCCTCCCTGTTTTTGGGACCGTCAGAGCCGGTATCGTTCGATCAATGCCATGTTCGGATCGCCTCCGAGCCCCGGGGTATCGGGCACGGCGAGGAAGCCTGCTTCGATCGGAACGAAGGCGCCGCAGGGGTCGAAGGCTAGGTCGCAGTAAAATCGCTCCAGGGCGCTCACCTTCGCCTTGGCCGCCAGCACGTGAATGGTGGCGAGATAGCCCGGTCCGAAATAAGGCGAGTGGGGCACGCAGGTTGCTCCGGCCACTTCCGATTCGGTGCAGATTTGCCAAAGCGCGGTCAGACCGCCGATCTTGATCGCGCTGGGCTGGACATAATCGACGCACGCCGCGGCGAGCATCTTCTTGAAATCCAGTGCATTGCCGGCATTCTCTCCGATGGCGGTCGGAACGCGCGTCGATTGCCTGAGAGCCGCAAGCGAGGCGAAATCCTCCGGCGGCCAGATCGGTTCTTCGACCCATCGCAGATCAAATGGCGCCATTTCCGTAACGGCGGCGGTCGCCTCCGCCGGCAGCCAGGCGCAATTGGTATCCACCATCAACGGCACGTTCGGACCCGCCGCGACGCGGGCAGCGGCGACGGCTTTCGCCGTGCGCTCGTGCAGCTTGATCTGGCGAAAGCCCTCGCCGAGCGCACGATCCACAACGCGGCTGATCTCATCGGTATTGCCGTTGTATTGCAGCAGCGATGCGTAGACCTCGATGCGGTCGCGCCGCCGCCCGCCCAGCAGGGTTGAGACCGGCACCCCCGCGATCTTGCCCCTGATGTCCCACAGCGCGATGTCGAGGCCGCTGATAGCGTGGATCGTGGCACCCGCACGGCCGAGATTGTGCAATGTCCGTTCAATCCGCGCCGGCAGTCCAACGTCGTTGACGCTTTGCCCGATCGCCAGCGGTGCAATCCATTGCTCGATGGCCGCAGCGACGGCGGACGAAAAGCTGCCATAAGCTTCGCCCCATCCTACCGTCTCCTGATCGGTCGTTACTCTCACCAGGACGGTATCGAGGCTGGTGCGCGGCCGGCCGGCGAACATCGGCGGTGCGGCCCAATGGTCGAACGGAATCCCAAGTGGAAATGCCGTAATCGTGGCAATTCGCGGTGAGTTCATCGATGGGTTCCTTGGACGAAGCTGGCTTAGTTGAACGGTGTGGCTCCGAGACCGACCGCCGCTCCCATTGTGGCCTCGGGATACATGTGTTCAAAATGCCAAAAGCTGTACCAATCATGTTCTGGGGTTATGATGTTAAGTGTGCGCGAACTCGAGGTGTTTCGGCGCGTCATGGAATTGGGCACCATCACTGCCGCTGCCGAAATGCTTCATATTTCGCAGCCGGCCGTCAGCCGAACACTTCAGCAGGCCGAGCGGCGGCTGGGATTTGCGCTATTTCTGCGGCGAAAGAAGCGGCTGTTGGCGACACCCGAAGCGCAATCGCTGTTTCCCGAAACCGTCAACGCGTTCGCAGCCTTCGACGTCGTCCAGAAGCGCGCCGTCGACCTGCGGTCGGGGCGAGCGGGCGTGCTCAACATCGCGGCGATTTCAGCTTTCGCAAATGCATTGCTGCCGGACACGGTGGCACAATTCCGCCGCTCACGCCCTGATGTCACAATCACGCTCCAGTCGATGAGTGCGCACCAAGTCACCGCCCATGTCGCCAACCACCAGGCGGACCTCGGATTAGTCATCGACTCCATTGCTGCGCCCGGTGTGTCGGTGAGCGATCTCTGGGCGACCGAGTTCGGATGCGCCATGCCGCACACGCATCCATTGGCATCGAAGGATCACGTCGTGCCCGCGGATATCGAGCACGAACCGCTGATATGTCTGAGCCGGCATCTTCCCCTGGGAATCCAAGCCGTCCGCATCTTTGCCGACGCCGACGTTCCGCTGAAGGTTGCAATCGAGGTGTCGCAATCCACCGTTGCTTGCGCGTTGGTACGTGCCGGCGCAGGGCTCGCGCTGTTGGACGGGTTGGCGATGATGGGAACGCCTTCAACGGATCTGGTGATGCGGCCGTTTCATCCTTCGATCAAGATCGCTGGGAAGCTCGTACGGTCTCGTCATTTGTTGCCGTCTCGTCTGGCGCACGAATTCATCGAAACCCTGAATGACGTGATAGCGACCCAAGACAGCGCCTTCCGCCGGCCAACGGCAACTCTCGTCACCATGCCATCGTCCCACAGTGAGAGAAATTCATAGGCAGCGGCGGCGGCGATCGATCAGCACCTGATCACGATCCATCATCGATTTTCCTGTTTACTTTCAATTTCAAGTATTCACGCCCCGGTAAATACTTGCCACGTTAGGTAGTACGATTCCGCCGCATCCCGCAGCCCGAATCCCGGCACGTCCGAGCGACGGGACCGACCGGCATTGCCAACTGCGGAAAAGAAAAGCAAAACGCGGCCAATCTCTAGCCCTGGTACAGATTTCGCCCGCGCGGTACAGAAAATCTGTACCGGTGGCGGCAAACGGTTTCCGCCCCAAATAAAAGCGTGACGGATCAGGGTCTTACGACTTTAGGAATACCTTGATTGAACGAGCTAAGTACGCGTAATTACTGGTGTTTTTCCGTGGCGCCCATGATGGATTGGAGCGAGAGCTCAGGTTTTTCAATCGCTTAGAAGGCGGCTTGTGCACGGTGTGTGCACTGGAAGATCAAGAAAATTTCAGCATGGCAGACCTGATGAGTCTGGACCGTAGCTTAGTCCTTCCGGATCAACCGCCATCGACCCGGTGTGGTACCCACCGCCGCCGAGAATACTCTCGTGAAGTGACTTTGGTCGGAGAAGCCGCATTTGATCGCAATTTCCGTGAGTGACGATGTTGAGTTTATCAGCAGAGCTTTGCTTTGCTCGATCCGTTGATTCATCAGCCAGCGATGCGGCGGTGTACCAGTGCTTACTCTGAAAGCGCGACTGAAGTGGGCGGTTGACACGCCACATTCGCTGGCAATCCGTGCCAACGCGATTTCGCCATTGAGATTCTCGCGCATTAATGACTTTGCCGTCCGAAGTTGCCATGGCGCCAATCCGCTGCGGTAGGAGCGATTGCGGGGTTGGCTGACGGCGTATTTCCTAAGGAAATGAATATTTAGCGCCATGGCGACATGACCTACGAACAGCTCGTTGGCCTCATGTGGTCTTTCGAGCATCGGCAGAAGACAACCGCCCAGATGAGCCAGGATGGGATCGAGGGAGTTCGTACCTCCGACGACGTCATATTCAACGCGACCAACGTCAAGCTCGTTTGCCAGCTCGCTTAGTGCGTTATGAGGCAGGTGCAGATAAAGAAAATCGAACGGGTCGTAGAAGTGAACGATCGTTTCGCATCGCAGATCGTAGATGCTCGTCTCGTCCTTTAAGGCGCCCTTCGGCACGTGACGCCCATCGAGCCATGTGTCGGCCCTCTGAGTCTGCAGCCGAAGGCAAAGCGCAAAAGCCTCGTCGGGCGGTGACGGCAACGTCGGATCTCCGACCGGTCCGGAGTAAGCCAATCGCACTGCGGCGAACGTTCCTTTCTGTAGCGACTTGACGAGGCCCGAGCTCGGCTCCCGGATCATTGGAAATAGCTTCACAAGCCGATCGCCGAAAAGATGGTCATTGGTCATGTTTCGCTCCCAATGAGCGGTCGAATCCGATCGGTTCGATTTGCACTCGGGTTTGATGCCTTGCCTGATTTCCTTGGCTCGTTTTGATCAATTGTGGCTCGGGACGTTCAAGCGCCACGGTTTGCCTGACCCTAGATTTTAGCGACGCTTCAACTTTCACGTCGGTTACTCGGAGCATTTGATGCATTTCACGACGATAAAACCACAGGTCATGTCGGGGTCGGCGCAGGCCAATCTGGCGCTACTGGAAGATCTCGTCCGCGCTGCCCGCTCTCGGTTCGCCGCGCTCGTGGAAAGACTCTCTGAATTACAAGCCAGCCCGTCACCCAAGACGTCGAGCGAGCGGCATTCCCACGAAGACGGCGCTGGCAGCCGTGTATGCGGTCTAGGAGGCGCGACCGGGGATCTAATTGCGATCGCCACAGTGATGGATCGCATGGCCGGGGAGCTCTTGTTCGAATCGAAGCAATTGTGGGCATCGGTCGGATTTGTCTCCGGTAATGTCCACAAGATCACTTTTGGCCGATGGCGATTGCTCGGTAGCCGGAAGCGGAACGATTTGTTCGCCGTCGTGGCCGACGAGAGGCTCAGGCGGATGCCGCGCCTGGTGATCTCACTGCTGGAGGTTGCCACCATACTGGAAGAGGCGATCGTAGACCTGCACCCAGAAGGGGGAGCTTGCCCGTAGCGGCATCTCCAACGATCGCTGTGACGTTGCACCGGGCTTGCATGCGCGTTCGACCGAACGCGCATGCCCAGAATGTTGCGGGAGCGCTGCCAATATGGCGGTAGACCCGCAACTGCGGACGTCATTCGCCCGCTCCGACAATGACGGAGACTGGCCTTTGCTCTTTCGAGAGGGCTCGGTAGATCAATCCGCCAACGCTGGCACCGATGAGCCATCCCCAGTCGCCGACATTGAAGATCAGTCCATAGGCACCGAACAGGGACAATCCGATGGACAGCGTGCCGGATAGGGCGAGCGCGATCAGCGCCCTGTGATTCCAGCCCCCTTCGTAGTTGAACGCCCCGCTCGGCGACATCGTGTAGAGGTCCTCGACCGTCACGATCTGCTTTTTCACGAGATAGTAGTCGGCGATCATGATGCCGAACATCGGTCCGAGCGTTGAGCCGAAGACGCTGACGAACAGCGTGATGGCCGAGGGGCTCGCGACGAACAGCCAGGGGCAGACCAGTACCGACAGAATTGACGTGATAAGGCCGCCCATCCTGAAATTGATACGCTCGGGATTGAGGTTGGAGATATCGTAGGCCGGCGATACGAAGTTGGCGACGATGTTAATGCCCATGGTTGCGACGATGAACGTAATCGAGCCGACGACGACCACAATCGGATTGCCGATTTTCTCGACGATCAGGACCGGATCCATGATCGCTTCTCCGAAAACCTTCAGCGTACCAGCTGTCACGATCACCGTGATGATCGAAAACACCAGGAAATTGACCGGCAGGCCGAGCAGATTTCCCTTCCTCATGGTGTCCTCGTCCTTCGCGAAGCGGGCGAAGTCACCGAAGTTGAGCAGGAGAGCCGAGAAATAGGCGACGATCAGCATCGCGGCATTCGCCATCACTCCAACCGTTGCCGCGTTCGAAGCCGCGGGAGGACTGAGCTGAAGTGACAGGCTCGAAAGACCGCTCTGCCACAGCATCCAGATCGCAAGGGCAAACATGATGACGTAAACCACCGGCCCGCAGAAATCGATGAAGCTGCGGATGCGCTCCATTCCGCTCAGGAAGATGATGAGTTGGAACAGCCACATGAAGAGAAAGCTGAACCAGGCGAGGGTAGACAGGCCAACGATGCTGTTATGTGTCAGATCGGCGGCGGAGGGAAACATGGTGACGACGAGGATCTGAACCGCCTTCGAGGCGAAGTAGGTCTGCACCCCGTACCAGACGATGCCGACGATGCCCCGCACCGTGGCGGCAAGATTGGCTCCCATCACCCCGAACGACACGCGCGCCATGACCGGGAAGGGTATGCCGTAGCGTTGGGATGGGCGGCCGATGAGGTTCATCAGGAAATAGACCGCTGTGATGCCCACCGTCATCGAGACGAGGACCTGCCATCCGGTCAAGCCGAGAAAAAACAGGCTTGCGGCGAACGTATAGCCGCCGACTGAGTGGACGTCCGACATCCACATCGCAAACAGGCTGAATACACCCCAGGTTCGTCCCTCGGGCGCGGTCGGAGCAAGGTCGTGGTTATAGAGCTTCGGATGGGCGCCGGTAATGATCAGCGTGGGAACGCCGCCGCTCTTGGATGACATGTCCTCTACCTCGAATGTTGCTGGCGCAGGAACAACCGCGCGCGTTGGAAACCGCGGCCCCTGCCGTTGATGTCCCGCACCGCGCGAGACGATCGGATCGAAGCAAGCGACATGCCATTGTTATAACGATCGATAAAATAATTTTACGATCGATAAAATACTTTTACAAACACGAATTTGCGATTTGACGCGAGGCGATGTTGGTGCGAGAGTTTGTGGCACAATTAGGGGTTGATAACAGAATCGGCGGCCATCATTCCCGCGCCAGCTGTGAAAGCAGGCTGGGTCCGATGAAAGCCTTTTCGCGCCCAAAAGCGCGACCAAACAAGGGGCTAGGTGCCGCGCCTGGTATTCTACCGCTTTGCGGGGCGCGCCCGGTGCTCTGATCTGTCGTAATCCTGAAGGCCAAGTCCGCCGAGAACGAGCTGGACGATCGTCGCCTTGGCCGCGGCGTAGTCAGCCTCTTCGAGCTGTCTCTTGCCCTTCATGATGATCATCTGGCTGGAATAATCGGCATAGGCCTGCGTCATCGCCCAGATGCAGAAGAAAAGATCGACAGCGCTGATCGGCCGAATTGCACCGCTCGCGGCCCATTGGTCGAGTGTCTTGACCTTGTCGAGCAGCAACGGGGTCGAGACTTTTTCAATAAAGCTGCTGATGAATTGCGCGCCGCTGATGATTTCGTTGGCATAGATGCGCGACAGATGCGGGTGATCTCGCGAGAAATCGATCTTCTTGTTGATGTAGCGGACGAGGATGGTCTCGACGTCGGCCGTCATGTCGAGACTGTCCATGTCTCGTGCCCACATGTTCATCGCGCGTTCGAGCACCGCGCGATACAGATCTTCCTTGTCCTCGAAGTAGTAATAGATGTGCGGTTTTGCAATCGAGGCCTTTTTGGCGATCAGCGCCGTCGTCGCTCCCCGGAAGCCGAAATGCCCAAAAACGAACTCCGCCGCGTCGAGGATTTTTCCTTCGATGTCGGGACCCGGCGCGGCCTTGCGGCCGCCTTTTGGCGCGCGGCGGATGCGAAAAAGTTTCAGCTTGTCGGCCGACGTGGCTGCCATAGAGCCTCAATGGGAAGCTTTGCCTTCGCGCGAAGGCTGAGCGGGATGGTTCGCCGGATTGATCTCGGCGATTCCCGCTGGAAATTGCCCTGCCTGTCCAGCTTTATCAAGCAATTTGGACGAGCAGGGGCTCCTCAATGCGTTAGGAGGCGCCGTGTGCATGACCTGCGCACAGGAAGGTCAGGAAAAATCTGTCGACAGCAAACCCGAAGATGGACGAACTACAATCAGAAGCGTCCGCGTCACGCTCGTTGATCTCCAGTGCATGCGATTATCGCGGACCTATGCGGACCATAGGCCGCAACTTGGACGTCCTCTAACATATTGATGTTGAGCAGATAATCATCATCCCTGTAAGACATCCCCGTCCGCGCGCCGGTTGTGTGGACGCCGTATGCCTCGGGTTCGCAATGTCCGACGTAGTGATTGCTCCGATCCCAGCGCTCATCGAGGCGTATTACGGAGAGCTGCGTTCTTACGCCTCCCGCAAGCTCCGCAATCCGGTTGTTGCCGAAGATGTGGTGCAGGAAGCCTGGTTGCGGTTTGCCAGTTTGGGCGACGATAGGATCGGCAACCCGCGGGCCTACCTCTATCGCCTCGTGCGCAATCTCGTCATCGACCAACAGCGCCGCGAACGGACAAGGCTCGGCGCGTCCGCCCAGCCTTCCGATCATATCGATGTCGTCGACGAGACGGCCGACACGGAGCGGCAGCTGATGGCGCGACAGCGGCTGGCGCTATTGACCAAGGCAGTGTCCGAGCTGCCGCCGCGGTGCCGCGATTGCTTCGTGCTGCGGCGATTCGACGACCTGGATCCTGACGAGATCGCCAAGCGTATGAATATCAGCCGGAATATGGTTGAAAAACACCTTCGTCAGGCGCTCGTGCACTGTGCCAAGCGCCTGCGCGAAAGCGAATGTTTTTTTCTCGCAGTCGATCTCTTCTTGGTGAGCTCAAGCAGAACGATGCGTTGTGGAGCGGCTTCCGGATCTAGCCGGATGCGAACAGTGACGGCATCTCCAATCCCAACTCGCCAGGACGCTCGATCAGTTTGGGATAACACCATTGATCTCAATCCGGCGTCGGCCGTCTCGACGGCTGGGCCTTGGGAACCGGGAGGTCGGCGACTTCGCAGGCACCTGCCGCTCCGTCGGCGGCAGAGTTGCACTGGTCGGCGGCGTCAACGGCGTCCACCGCTGCAACGGCGTGACGACCGTCCTGCAAGGCCCGAAGGCGGGACTGGAGCTTCGCAAAGGCTGAGCAGGATGGTCCGCCGGATCGAGGCGGGATCAATTTAGGCCGAGATCGCTTTGGTCGAGCCCACTTCATTGCGCAGCAGAAACTTCTGGATCTTGCCCGTGGACGTCTTCGGAATCGGTCCGAACACGATCGCCTTGGGCGTCTTGAAGCCCGACATGTGGCTGCGGCAGAACGCGATGATGTCGGCTTCGCTGGCGCTGGCGCCGTCCTTCAGCTCGACGAAGGCGCAGGGCACTTCGCCCCATTTCGAATCGGGCTTTGCGACCACGGCGGCGAACAGCACGGCCGGGTGCTTGTAGAGGATGTCCTCGACCTCGACGGAGGAGATGTTCTCGCCCCCGGAAATGATGATGTCCTTGGATCGATCCTTGATGATGACGTAGCCGTGCTCGTCGAGCACGCCGAGATCGCCGGTGTGAAACCAGCCGCCTTCGAACGCTTCCTTGGTGGCCTTCTCGTTCTTGAGGTAGCCCTTCATCACGATGTTGCCGCGGAACATGACCTCGCCGATGGTTTTGCCGTCGCGCGGGACCTCCTGCATGGTCTGCGGATTGATGACGGTGACGCCCTCCTCGAGCGGGTAGGGCACGCCCTGCCGGCGCTTCATGCGCGCCCGTTCGGGAGCGGGAAGCTCGTCCCAGCCGGGCTGCTCGGCACAGACCGAAGCGGGGCCATAGACCTCGGTCAGGCCGTAGACATGCGTCAGCTTGATGCCGATGCTTTCGGCGCCTTCGAGCACCGCG